>CAZJUD010000065.1:0-4645 GCA_964549125.1 uncultured Caldimicrobium sp. | reverse complement strand
TATGCTTCCCCTTTGCTGACGCTCAGGGCTTCGGCTCAGGGCGACATGGTGGGGGTCATCCTGAGCGAAGCGAAGGATCTCGTGAGGCCCTTCGGCCTTGCTGCCCCCGGGGGCTAGAAAAGTAAAAAAGTAAAAGGCCTCAGGGGGACCCCTCCCCATCCTGAGGCGAAGCCGAAGGACCTCTGAGGGGCGTAAGCCCCGAAGGGTCTGATGAGACCTTTCGCTTCCCCTTCGGGCGACATCAAAAGGGAAGCTCCTTCGCTTTGCGCAAAATTGGAGAGAGAAAAGAATTTTTCGAACAGCCTCAGATGTCAAGGTGGGTTTGCAAGAATTTTGGGATAGCCCTATATACTCTTTACATTAGAAATTTATAGGTTTAAAATAATCTAAATCTTGCGAAATCCTCTCAGTGAGAGACAAAGGATGATGAAGGTTAGGAATTGGATGATTACGGACTTGATAATAGTTAGCCCTAAGGATACGGTGGAATCTGCTATCCAAATTATGCAACAGCATTCTATCAGGCATCTACCTGTAGTTGAGGACGGAAAGCTTGTAGGTTTAGTTACGGAAAGCTCCTTGCGCCCCTACCTTTCACCAGAAAAGCTAAGGCTACCTTTGCGGGAGGTAATGATCATAAACCCTATAACCATTGACCCTGAGACAAGCATTGATGAAGCAGCTCGGCTCATCTATAAATACAAGATCGGTGGGTTACCGGTAGTCTCTCAGGGTAAGCTTGTAGGGATTATCACTATAACCGATATTCTTGAAGCTTTTATAGAGCTCATGGGTATTCTTAAAGCCTCTTCAAGGCTTGATATCATACCCAAGGAGGATAACCTAAATTCTGCCCTTGAGGTAATCAAAAGAGCAGGAGCTAAAATAATCTCTATCGGAATGGATATAACTGCAGAGGGTGAAAAAATCTACTTTATCAGGGTTGAAAAGACAAATCTTGAAAGGATTGCCCTTGAGCTTGAGGCTGAGGGCCATAAAGTTGTGTCTTTTATAGAATAGTTTGGCGGGGGAGGGGGAACATGGCTCAAGAATATAAAGTGAGAAGAACCGTTGAGGAGATAAATAAAAAGATCGAAAAAGGAGAGGTGGTTGTCCTTACTGCTGAGGAGTTTTCTAAGCTTGTAAAGGAGGTTGGTCCAGTTCAGGCTGCTAAAGAGGTTGATGTTGTGACAACTGGCACTTTTTCTCCCATGTGTTCATCCGGTGCTTTTATCAACTTTGGGCATACTGTGCCAACCATTAAGGCTCATCGTGTTTGGTTAAACGATGTCCCAGCCTATGCTGGTCTTGCTGCTGTAGATATATACATTGGTGCCACCGAACCGCGGGAGGATGACCCTTTGAACAAGGTTTTTCCTGGTCAATTCTTGTATGGCGGAGGGCATGTTATCCATGATCTTGTGGCTGGTAAAAAGGTTCTGCTTCGAGCAACAGCCTACGGGACCCACTGCTATCCTCGGAAAAGCTTAGAGATGGAAATAACTATACATGATATGGTGAATGCAGTCCTTTGCAACCCAAGGAATGCCTATCAAAACTACAATGTGGCTATAAACCTCGGGGATAAAATTCTTTACACCTATATGGGTATTCTTAAACCTCACCTTGGAAACGCAAACTATGCAACTGCTGGATGCCTTTCCCCTCTCTTAAAGGACCCTTATCTTAAAACAATCGGTATTGGAACGCGTATCTTTCTTGGCGGAGCAAAGGGCTATGTTGTATGGGCTGGGACCCAACATCGTATGGAGGTTAAACGAACGGAAAAGGGAGTACCCATGCAACCTGCTGCAACCCTTATGGTTGTTGGCAACTTAAAGGAAATGAAGCCGGAATGGCTCATCGGCACTTCACATCTTGGGTATGGTTGTTCATTGGCGGTTGGGCTTGGCATTCCCATTCCTATCCTAAACGAACAGGTTGCAGAATGGGCTGGACTTGGAGATGAGGATATTTTTGCTCAAGTGGTAGACTATTCTTATGACTATCCAAACGGGGTAAAAAGAAACTACGGTTTCGTCAGCTATGCGGAGTTAAAGAGCGGAAAGGTCAACATCTTAGGAAAGGAAGTTCCCACTGTGCCCATAACAAGCCTGATTAAATCGCGTCAGGTTGCGGAGATTTTAAAAGAGTGGATAAAGAATGGAGAGATGAAGCTTACAGAACCTGTAGCACCCCTTCCTGGGGCAGAGCTTTTTCCTATGCGATAAAATTTAGCAGGAAGGAGAAGGATCCATGGAAACATTGCTTTTAGTCTTTCAGGTTATTTTAGCCATCCTTATAGTTTTGATCGTCCTTATCAATGTGACCAAAGGTTCGGAATATGGGGCAGTTTTTAGAGGAGCGGAAGCCATCTTTGGAGGTGCAGGTCCTACAAACTTTCTAAACAAGGTTACCATGGCGCTTGTGGTTCTTTTCTTTCTTAATTCTTTAATCCTAACTAAGTATGTTTCGCTAAAGCATAGACCTGCCCTACCTGAGGTTAAGGTTGAGCAAAAGGTCCCAACCCCATCCCAAGTGCCTATACCTCAGCCCCAGCCTCTTATTCCTCAGCAACCCCCAGCTCAAGAAAAAAAATAGCTGTGAAAAAGGTTCTACTATTTGGTGCAACCGGCTCAATCGGTCAGCAAACCTTAGACATTATCTCCCGTTTTAGAGATAGTCTTACCCTTCTTGGAATCTCAGGAAAATTAAGGCTTGATAACCTTCTTGATATTGCCGAAAAATTTCGGCCCCCTCTTATAGCCCTTCCTGATGAGGAATCTGTTAGCTACTTAGCGAAGAGACTTAGCTATAAGCCTGAGTTTTTCGTTGGGGATGAAGGTTTAGCGAGAATGGCAAGCGAGCCTTCTGCCGATGTAGCTGTAATTGCCATCTCAGGCATTAAAGGTCTTATTCCTGCTTACTATGCTTTAAAGAATGGAAAAAGGGTTGCCCTGGCAAATAAGGAATCTATAATTGGGGGTGGTTTTCTCCTCTTGTCCACTGCTCAAAGTTCAGGAGGGGAAATTATTCCTGTTGATAGCGAACATTCAGCCCTTTTTCAGCTCTTACAAAAGGTGAAGAGTTACTCTTTGCGCAAGGTTTATCTTACCGCTTCGGGAGGACCCTTTCTTGATTGGGATTTAAAAGATTTAGAAAAGGTTACTCCTGAGCTTGCTCTAAAACATCCAACCTGGAGGATGGGGGAGAAGATCACTGTCGATTCTGCAACCCTTATGAATAAGGGTTTTGAGGTCATTGAAGCTTCAGTGCTTTTTAATCTTCCTCCTGAGAAGATTGAGGTCTTAATTCATCCTCAAAGCACAATCCATGCTTTGGTTGAGCTTATTGATGGCACTTTCTTTGCCCATCTAAGTAAACCTGACATGAGGCTTCCCATCCTCTATGCCCTTTTTTATCCTGAAAGACCAAACTTTGATGTAGCAGACCTATCTTTCAGCCCAAGCCTTACCCTTAATCTTTTTCCGCCCGATTTTCAAAAGTTTCCCTGTCTTACCCTTGCCTATTCTGCTTTAAAGCTTGGACATCCTTACCCCCTTATCTTAGAAGCAAGCGATGAGGTGGCTGTGCCAGCTTTTCTTGAAGGTAGGATAAAGTTTACCGACATTCCCAGGGTGCTTGAAAAAACTCTCAATGAGTTTACCATAAAGTATAAGCCTTCTACTGTGGATGAAATTTTGGTCTTCCACGAGGAGGTAAAAAACTTTACCGAGGAGATGATTAAAAGGCTATGATCACTGTCCTTGCTTTTATTGTCGTTGTTGGGATTTTAATCTTCGTTCATGAGCTTGGACATTTTTTAGTAGCAAGGCTCCTTGGAGTTAGGGTTGAGGTGTTTTCTCTTGGTTTTGGTCCAAAGGTATTTGGTTATATAAAGGGGGAGACAGAATACAGGATTTCAGCCATTCCGTTTGGGGGTTATGTTAAACTCTACGGGGAGCATCCTGAAATTTTACCTTTAGTGGTAGATAAAGAAAAGGCCTTTGCCTTTAAGAAACCCTGGCAAAAGGCGCTTATTGCCTTTGCTGGACCAGGGTTTAACTTTCTTTTTGCACTTCTTGCCTTCTGGCTTTACTTTAGCCTTTCAAGTCCCGTTTACTTAAAGCCAGTGGTGGGAAAAGTTATTCCCGGTTCTCCTGCTGAAGCTGTCGGGTTGAAGCCTGGCGATGAAATTTTAGCCATCGACGGTAAAAAAATTGAATCCTTTGAAAGGCTCTTTTTCTACTTACGGTCAAAGGAAGACTTAACTGAGATTGAGCTCAAGGTCAAAAGGGGGACAGAGGTCTTCACCATAAGGGTCAAGCCTGCTTATCAGGAGGGCACAAACATCTTTGGAAAAAAGACCAAAGTTCCCGTTCTTGGTGTTGCCCCAAGCGGTGAAGTGATAAAAAAGGAATACAACCCATTTTCGGCTTTCGTTGCTGCCTGTGAAAAATTTTATGAGCTAACCTCGTTAACCCTTATAGCTATAGTCAAGCTTTTGACGGGAGAGCTACCTCTATCCACTTTGGGTGGTCCTTTGACCATAGGAAAGATTGCCGGAGATACGGCAAAGGTTGGTTTATTTCCGCTTATTGCCCTTATGGCTATGCTTTCCATAAACCTTGGTATAATAAACCTT
>CAZJUD010000064.1:0-5060 GCA_964549125.1 uncultured Caldimicrobium sp. | reverse complement strand
ATTAAATGGGTCAAGGTTTACGGAAAGGAGGAGCTCAGTGTAAGGGTGATGGGGCACCTTCCCCAAGGCTTGAGCAGGAAAAAGCTCCACTATCTTACCAAGATACATAACGGCAATGCGGGTAGCTAAATACCTTGCGGTGTTTATAGAATGGGTAATAAAGATGTAACTCATCTGCAAGCTTTGTCTTAGTTCTTTTAGCAGATCTAAGATTTGCTTCTGGATTGTCATGTCGAGAGCTGAGGTTGGCTCATCAAGGACAAGAAGCTTAGGCTGTAAGATAAGTGCCCTTGCTAATGCTACCCTTTGTCTCTGTCCGCCTGACAGCTCATGAGGATAGCAATTAAGCACCCTTTCTGAAAGCCCTACCCTTTCTAAAACTTGGACTATTTTGTTTAACCCCTCCACCTTACTTAGCTTGAAGTTTATGCTTAAAGGCTCAAAGAGGATATCTTTTATCCTCATCTTGGGATTAAGGGATGAGGTTGGGTCCTGGAAAACTGCTTGCACCAGAGGTCTTAGGCTCTTAAATTCCCTTTTAGATAAAGTTTTTATACTCCGACCAAACCAGTAAACTTCACCCTTCGAGGGTTCTTCAAGACCAAGAAAAATTCGGCCAAGCGTTGTCTTCCCGCATCCGCTTTCTCCAAGGAGGGCTAAGGTCTCACCTTTGAATACCTTTAAGTTCACCCCTCTTAGAGCATAGATAGTCTTTTTAGAAAAAATTCCTGCCTTAAGGTCAAACCTTTTCCAAACCTCTTTAACCTCAGCAATGACCTCTTTATTGACCAGTTCTTCATGCATGGGCAAAGCTCAAAGGGCTCCCAGGATAGGAAAGAAGGAGGCTTAAAGTGTAGGGGTGGGTTGGTTGGGTAAAGACCCTTTCTGTTTCCCCTATTTCTACCACCTCACCCTTATAATAAACCACGATTCTGTCTGCGATGTAGCGCATGACCCCAAGGTCATGGGTTATAAAGATGATGCTTAACCCCCTTTTTTGGTTTAGTTCTTTTAGGAGGTCTAAAACCTGAAGTTGAAGGGTTGGGTCAAGAGCGGTTGTAGGCTCATCGGCAATGAGGACCCTGGGATTACAGGCAAGGGCTATGGCGACCATTGCCCTCTGCCTCATCCCACCAGAAAGCTGGTGAGGATAGCTCTTCATCCTAAGTTCTGGCTCAGGAATTCCAACCTCATAAAGGAGCTTAATTGCCCTATCCCAAGCAGAGCGCTTATCCATCCCAAGATGAGCTTCTAAAACCTCAATTATCTGTTCCCCAATAGTCAAAACAGGATTCAAACTTGTCAAAGGGTCCTGAAGGATAATAGAAATCTCCCTTCCTCTTACATCCTCCCAGTCTTTAGGAGAAAGGTCAAGTAGATTTTTTCCTTGATAGTAGATGGTACCTTTTTCTACTTCCAAACCTTGCGGTAAAAGCCCAAGGATGGCAAGCGTAGTCAAACTTTTGCCTGATCCGCTTTCTCCAAGTATGCCAAGAATTTCGCCCTGATTTAGCGAAAAGGAAATGTCCTTTAAAAGGATGGAGTTATCCTTCCTATTCTTGACAGTAAGCCCCTCTACTCTAAGGATTTCCATTGGGTTAAAGTTAAAAGGTAATTAAAGGGTAATTAAAGGGAAGGAGACCCCTCTCCCTAAATTCTATCTTCAGCCACCACCACAGGCTCTGAGCTCGGCAGACATTATTTCATAGGTTGTTGCTTGCCTAACATTCGTGACCTCAATCCTCATAAGAATGCTTTTCCCAGCCGCAGGATGATTAAAGTCTGCCACAACCTTGTCATCTTTTACCTCAAGAACCTTGAAGAAACGGCGAGAACCATAAGGGGTAATCTCCTCATACCATTCCCCTTGCTTCACCTTCTCAGGATGTTTTAGAGATGAAATCTCTACCTCCTTGACAAGGTAAGGCAGATGAGGACCAAAGGCAGATTCAGGTGGAAGCTCAACTTCAACCACATCTCCTTCTTTCTTCCCAAGTATAGCTCGTTCAATGATGACTGGAATAGGCTCCCTGCCATAGATAAAAGACACTTCGATGGGTCTGCCAAACCACTCAGGGGTCTTATCCCCGATAATCTCCATGCTGTACCTTAACTGAACATAGCAATCCTGTTTAATCTCCATAACCTTCCTCCCTTTTAGTTTTTAAAGCAACAAAAATTCTAACAAAGCCATGTGAAGCCACATCTTGTTCTCTGCCTGAAGCCAAACTACTGAATTTTTCCCCTCAAGTACCTCCTCAGTTATCTCCTCACCCCTATGAGCAGGAAGGCAATGAAGGACCAAAACATTACTTTTAGCAAGACTTAAGAGCTCGGAATTTAACTGATAGGGGTTAAAGATTTCTTTTCTCCTTTCAGCCTCCTCCTCTTGCCCCATTGATGCCCAAACATCGGTGCTAACAATCGTTGCCCCCTCTATGGCAGATTTTGGGTCTCTCACTATTTCAATCCTTACTTGATATTTTGTCTTTAGCTCTGAAATAAGATTTTGGTCTGGGTCAAACCCCTCGGGACAGCAGATAGTTATAGGTAGCTCCAAGATAGCGCATACTTCAAGCCAAGAGTGAGCCACATTGTTTCCATCTCCAATCCAAACAATCTTTTCTTCAGGGCTGAGTCTACAGAGCTCATAGAGGGTCAAGAAGTCAGAGAGCGCTTGGCAAGGATGATGCCTATCCGAAAGACCGTTTATCACAGGGATTGTGGCGTAGCTCGCAAACTCTTCAATGGTTTCCTGCTTGTAGGTCCTTAACACAACAACATCAACATACCTTGAAAGAACTCTTGCCGTGTCTTTTATAGGCTCACCTCGTGCAAGCTGAAGGTCTTTTGTCGATAAAAAAATGGTTGATCCACCAAGCTTTAGCATGGCTGATTCAAAAGAGACTCGGGTTCTCGTTGAAGGCTTTTCAAAGATTAAAGCCATAATCTTCCCTTGAAGAGAGCTTGGAAGCCTTCTTAAAGACTTAAGACGCAAAGCAGAATCCCAAAGAGCCAAAATTTCCTCCTTAGTTAGGTCAACAACCCTCAAGAGGTCCCTCTTCCCTTTCATCAGCAAACCTCCTCTCTTGTCTAATTTTCTCATCATTCTTCAAATTGTAAAGAAGAATGTTCAAAATTTCTCTCAAGCATACCTTGCCATCTTAAGGTAGCGAATGAGGTAGCTAATGCGACAGAAAGACCTCGCAGGACCTCAGGAGACCCTTCGGCCTAACAGCCTCAGGGTGACAAAAATTTGGAGGCCTCAGGGTGACCCCCAACATCCTGAAAGAACGTCAGCCACCGAAGGACCTCTAAGGCAATGCCGAAAGACTTCGGCAAAAAACTTCATTTCAAAATTTTGCCTTTCAACTAAGGGATCTTTTTTCAAAAAGATTACTTAGACATGATAGGATATTTGAAATTGCCGGTTTATGCAAAAAAGCTTCTTTTCGCCTCCCGAGAGAAGCGAAGGTTCTCTAAGGCATTTGGAAAATAAAAAGGGGCTAAAAGCCCCCTTATCTAAAAATTCTTA
This sequence comes from uncultured Caldimicrobium sp., assembly GCA_964549125.1. GTDB lineage: Bacteria > Desulfobacterota > Thermodesulfobacteria > Thermodesulfobacteriales > Thermodesulfobacteriaceae > WYEG01. Next base: position 1,525 of record CAZJUD010000064.1, on the reverse strand, counting down.
ACTCTTACACTTTCACAAGCTTAACTTTTGTATCGTAGAAGCTAACGGAGCCACCCACTGGGTCAAGCATACAAGTGTTCTTCAAGTAAGGATCAACCCACATAGCAGCATTGGCATGGATACCGGTTGCCCTCTTTGGATCGCCCTTGATGAGTTTCCCGTCAATGTAAAAATCGGATGCTCCTGTTGCCCAATGTCCATGGCCGAGAGTAAAGGTGATGACGCCTGGTTTGATGGTTTCTGTTATTTTAATCTTTCCTATCATGGGCTTCTTAATACCGTTCTTTAAGTCCCATACTCCCTCTTTGTTCGTAGCAGAAACAACCTTAACCTTATCTCCATCCTTCAGACCAAGGCGCTTTGCGTCAACGGGATTGATTAGGATAAAGTTTTCTGGATACACTGCTAAGAGCCAGTAATTTGTAATGGTACGCGATTTTGTCTGAGTAACATCCCTTTGAGTGACTAAATGTAAGTCATAACCCTCGGTTAATCCCAATTCCTCTGGTGTCTTACCATTAACTGCCATTACAGGGATATAAGTGGCATAGCCGGGATTTGACTTCCCTGTGATGGCATTTTTTGTTCCTGCCGTCTTTTCTTGGTACATATTGATAAGCTTACCGTATTTATTCGCAACTTGTTCACCTTTATAGACATCTTTGTAGTCCTGGAACCTCCCGCCACGGTTTAAGATATAGACAACCTTTTTAAAGTATGGACCTGCAATCCTTTTCCATCTCTCAAGGTCAAAGACTGATTTGGGAAGATGCTCTCTTGCCTTGATAAAGAGTTCAACTTCCTCATCTGAGGCATCTGGAACTGCTGGCTCCTCCATGGCTATGTTAGCAACCATCCTGATGTACATGTCATCCATGTGTTTAAATGGGATACCGGGACCCAAACCATTTTCTCCATAACCAGGTAGATTTAGTTTTTCTGCTATCGCAAGAAGAAGGGATTCCCAGCAAATTGGCATCTCCTCTCCAAATACCTTGACAGTTTCTGTTAAAGGCGCCACAACCGGTTGCCGCACAGGTTGGACCTTGGCTGGCATGTTGGGATGCGAACCCTGAAACTCCCATCTCTCAAGATAGCTAAGGTCAGGGAAGATATAGTATGCATACATGGAGGTTGAACCTATAATGATATCGCATGCTATGTGGAGAGGAACCTTGTTTAAATCTGCGAGAATCTCTATGTTGGTGTGGCCAGCGGGTAAAGCATAAGTAGGAGCTGCCATATAAGTAAAGAGCACACCACAAGGATAGGGATAGGCATCACCTATGGAAGGAATAATCTCCTCGTAGATATCCGAAGAGAGAGGATACCAGTTTCTCTTAGCAGGATAACCGTTAAATAGCGTCGTATCCTCATACTTTACTCCGTGACGGATAATACTTACTCCGAAGGGTGTCAAAGCATTGGGGTTCATTTTCTTAAAGTTAAAAGGCTGCCCTTTTTTACTTCCATCGATGCTATAAGTGGAAGCAGCAATCATGCCGCCCTTCCAATCGAAATTTCC
>CAZJUD010000063.1:0-4850 GCA_964549125.1 uncultured Caldimicrobium sp. | reverse complement strand
TGAAGCTCCTTCTTTTTTTGGTTCATCAAGCTTTTTTAATTCTTCTGAGACATCGGCTTCTCTTAGGGACTCCTTAAAAGAGCGAATACCCTTTCCTAAGCCAGCTCCCACTTCAGGCAACCTTTTAGCTCCAAAGATAAGAAGTGCCAAAAAAAGAATGATGAACAATTCTTGTCCTCCCAAGCCTAAAGGCATGGTTCCCTCCTACTGGTTATTTGATTATCCTTGACAAAAATATACCCAATTCGAACAATGAAGTCAAGGTTAAGGCTAAAAGAATTTGATTTACAGGGTCAGTGCTTGGTGTTAAGAATGCAGATAAGAGAAAGCTTGCTAAGATGGCATAAGGTCTTATCTTCTTTAGGGTCTCTCTGGTAACTATTGAAAGCTTTGTTAAGACAACGAGTGCTGTGGGAAGTTGAAAAGAAGCACCAATTAAGACGAAAAATTTTAAGATAAAGTTTATGTATTCACTAAGATAAGGTTTAAATTGTAAGAAGCGCTCTCCAAAGGAGAAAAGATAGTAAATCAGCGCAGGAAGGAGAAAGAAATAGGCTAAGAATATGCCAATTAAAAAAGCAAAGGAAGAAAGAAAAAAAACGAGTTTAGCTAATTTTTTTTCATGTGGATAAAGCCCCGGAGCTACAAACATCCAAATTTGATAAAAGATATAGGGACTTCCGATAAAAAAACCACAAATAAGAGAGAGTTTTATTTTGACGCTAAAGACTTCAGGTAAGGTTTTAAAATAAACCAAATGTTGAGATGGAGGAAGCAATTTTTGCAAAGGCTTTACTAAAAGCGAAATGAGGTCGTCAGAATAGATATAGGCTAAGATGGAGCCAAGAACCCAGGCTACAAAAGCTCTAATTAATCGAAAACGAAGCTCTATTAAATGTTCCCAAAAGGGCTGTTTCTTCTCTAAAAGGTCTTCCTTAGCTTCGGCTACCATGAATTAGGTCTATCATGGAATTAGTGATTGACTCTGGGTCAAGACCTGCGCGCCTAAAAAGTTCATCTGGGTCCCCTGAGCTTGCTGGTTCTTTGTGACCTAAAAGCCTTAAATTTACTGTTATGCCTTTTTGAGCAAAAAAGCTTGCTAAATGAACACCTATGCCAGTTGCTACGAGATGGTCTTCCACGACAAGAATATTTTTAAGGCTTGATGCCTTTAAAAAGTCTTCCTCGGGGAAAGGTCTGATTGACGCTACGTTAAGCACAGAAACAGAAATCCCCTTTTCTTTAAGTAGCTCCCAGGCTTTTACAGCTCTTGGCACCATGTTCCCATATGTCACTATTACACCATCAGACCCTTCTTTCAACCAGTCAGCTTTACCAGGTTGGAATTGATATTTTTCGTCAAAGTAAGGACTTCCATCATCCTTAGTCACAATGGGGACCTTTGAGCGCCCCATACCAACGAAAACATTTCCTTTTCTTTGAGCTATGGCATAGATGATGTGCAAAGTTTGATTTGGGTCTGCAGGCATATAAATTTCCCAATCAGGTAGGTTTAAGAGCAATCCAAGATAGTCTATACAGTGATGAGTTGGACCATCCTCTCCTACATCAGCCCCTAAATGGGTGCAAACTACCTTCAGAGCAGTCTTGTTTAAAGTGTTAATCCTTAGCTGATTATAGACCTCGTCAATCCCAAAAACCCCAAAGGTAGAGAAAAAGGTTAAAAAACCTTCTTTTGATAGTGCGCCAGCTATGGAGGCAGTGCTATGCTCCTGAATGCCAGATTCAAAAAAGGCCTGTGGACTAATCTTTTTGAAATCCGTCATTTTTACTGAAGGTTCAAGGTCGCAAGTTAACCCAAGGACTTTCGGTGCTTCTTCAAGATTGTTAAGCTTTGCAAGCTCAGCCAAAGCAACACCGTAGGCACTCCGGCAATCAGTTTTTTTGTCAGGAGAATAGATGGTTATAGATGGAATCTTAATTGATACAGGAAGGGGTTCGTGGGGCTGATGTGGAAAGCTCACAGGGGTTTCTCTTCTCTTTTGCATCAAAATATCCAGCTCTTCTGGAGGAAATCCTAATTCTTGTAATGCTGATTTAGCGAGGTCTGGGGGTAAAGCCATACCATGCCACTTAGGGTCGTTCTCCATAAAAGAAATGCCCTTTCCCATTACAGTATGGGCAAGGATGGCGGTAGGCTTGCTTGGGTCTTTTACATTGCCTAAAATTGCGCTTCGCAGTGCTTGAAAAATTTGTTGAAAATCGTGTCCGTCAATCTCAATGAGATTCCAGTTGGTTGCTTCAACTTCTTTCGCTATGTCTTGAGGCATTACTTCAAAGATGCTTCCACCTATTTGAAGTTTGTTGTAGTCAATAAGAACTATAAGATTGTTTAAACCAAACTTCACTGCCCAACGTCTTGCTTCAATTACCTGTCCTTTCTGTTGTTCTCCATCTCCCATTAAACAAAAAACATGTCTTGGGAGTCCCTTTAACTTTAAGGCTTTAGCCATTCCACAGGCTGCGGACAATCCTTGTCCAAGGTTTCCTGTATTCCACTCTACTCCGGGCACTGCTTGCTCAACATGTCCAGCAAAAGCAGAACCAGCCCTCCTAAATTCAAGGAGGAAGGGCTCCTCAGGGAAAAAGCCATATTCGCAAAGAACGCTGTAAACCCCCGGGCTTATATGCCCATGGCTTACCACCACTCTATCCCTGTCTTCAGCACGAGGATTTTTGGGGTCAACCTTGGCTATAGCGTAAACCATGAGAAGGAGCCCAAGAGATGAAAGGGACCCGCCTGGATGACCGCTCCCAGCTAAGGTTGTGGCAAGAATTATTCGCCTTGCACAGCGTTTAAAGGCAGATTGAAAGGCAGAAATCTCCTCGGCAGTTAAACAGTCTTTATTAATATCCACTTTTATCATGGTTTTCTCCTTAGGAGAGAAGATATTATATTTTGAAAAGATGAGAAGCCTTTAGGCTGTTTTTTTCTCCCTTTTCATGGCTATGGTTCCAGTACGGACGATTTCTTTAATTCCCATAGGTTTTAAAAGGTCTATGACTGCCTGTAGTTTATTCTGGTCTCCCGTAACTTCAACCACATAAGTTTTGGGGCTAACATCTACGATCTTACACCGGAAGATCTCGCAGATCCTCATGATCTCTTCTCTATTCTCCTTTTCGGCTCTCACCTTGATCAAAGCCATCTCTCTTTCAACGTAGTCGCCCTCCTCAGTTACATCAACCACTTTATAAACATCGATCAATCTTCTAAGTTGTTTGATAATCTGTTCAATGATCTGGTCATCACCTCTTGTAACCAGGGTTAAATGGGATAGAGTTGGGTCAAGAGTCTCTGCGACGCAAAGACTATCGATGTTGAACCCTCTTCCGCTAAAAAGTCCAGCAATGCGTGCTAAGGCGCCTGGTGTGTTTTCTACTAAAACAGAAAGGGTACACTTTCTTTCAGCCATGAGCTTCCTCCTTAAACTAAAATCATCTCAGTTGTGGCTTTTCCTGCGGGAACCATCGGGAAAACTCCCTCTTCCGGAGCAATTATCACATCGAGCACGCAAAGGGTGTTCATCTCTAAAATTTTCTTAAGGGCTGGTTCTACCTCTTCAGGTTTAGTTATTCTCATGCCAAAGGCGCCGTAAGCTTCTGCAAGCTTAACAAAATCTGGCTGGACTGACAAGCGCACTTGAGAATATCTTCTTTCATAGAAAAGCTCTTGCCATTGGCGAACCATACCCAAGTAGCCGTTGTTCAAGATGATAATCTTAATGGGGAGCCTTTCTTGCATAGCTGTTGCCATTTCTTGAATGTTCATCTGTATTGAGCCGTCCCCAGCTATGTCAATAACAAGCTTCCCTGGATTCCCCATTTGAGCTCCTATTGAGGCTGGGAAACCAAACCCCATCGTTCCAAGCCCCCCAGAGGTAATAAGTGTTCTTGGCTTTTTGAATTTGTAAAATTGGGCTGTCCACATCTGATTTTGACCAACTTCAGTGGCGATGATGGCTTCCCCTTTAGTCATTTCATAGAGTTTTTCGATAACAAATTGTGGTTTTATAACATTTGGGTCGTATTTGTAACTCAATGGATAGCGTTTCCGCCATATTTCTATCTGTTCCCACCAATCTCTAAACCTTTCCTGCCAGTATTTTTTAGGTTGTCCTACCTCTTTAGCAACCTCAAGTAGCCTTTGCAAAGCCCTTTTACAATCACCTACTATAGGCACATCAACTTTTACGTTTTTCTGAATAGAAGTGGGGTCAATGTCAATGTGAATGATCTTTGCCATGGGTGCAAAGGCATCTACCCGTCCTGTAACTCTATCATCAAACCTTGCTCCCACAGCAAGGAGGACATCGCAGTTTGCAACCGCCATGTTAGCATAGTAGGTTCCATGCATTCCAAGCATGCCAAGACTTTGATGATGGTCTCCTGGGAAGCCACCAAGCCCCATAAGGGTCATAGTGACTGGAAGATTTAACCTTTCAGCAAGCTCAAGAACCTCTTGGGCTGCCCCTGATGAAATAACACCACCCCCAATGAGAAAAACAGGTCTTTCTGCCTTCTCCAAAAGTTGATAAGCCTTCTCTATTTGTCGTAAGTGAGGCTCATAGACAGGATTATAGCTTCTTAGATGGATCTCCTCAGGATAGTCAAACTCCCCTTTTGCCTGTTGAACATCTTTGGGGAGGTCAACAACAACCGGACCAGGTCTCCCAGTTTTAGCGATGTAAAAAGCTGCCTTTAGAATGCGGGGCAGGTCTTCAATTTTCTTAACCAAAAAATTATGCTTTGTTATCGGTCTTGTAATACCGGTTGTGTCTACCTCTTGAAAGGCATCGTTTCCGATAAGCTTCGTTGGAACCTGTCCG
>CAZJUD010000062.1:0-21361 GCA_964549125.1 uncultured Caldimicrobium sp. | reverse complement strand
CTTCGCTTCGCTCAGGATGACCCCCACACGTCACCCTGAGGCCCCTTTTTTGTCACCCTGAGGCCGAAAGGCCGAAGGGTCTTCGAGATCCTTCGCTTCGCTCAGGATGACCCCCACACGTCACCCTAATGGTTTTGTAGGAGGTCATTTTAATGATGTGACATTTTAAAATAGGAATAAAACGTGATATTTCAAAATAGTAACGACACAATCTCCAGGCTTACTTGACAGTGGGCTTAACCGGGTTTAACTTTAAACCATGAGTGTAAACAAGGTCATTCTCGTTGGCAGGCTTGGGGCAGACCCTGAGATCCGCTATACCCTTGATGGAAAGCCTGTGGCTACAATGCGCATAGCTACTAATGAAGTCATAAACCGTGGCGGGAATAAAGAGACCCTTACGGAATGGCATAGGGTTGTTGCCTTCGGAAGGCTTGCCGAAATCTGCGGAGAATACCTAAGGGTGGGCACTCAAGTTTATCTTGAGGGGAGGCTCAGGACAAGAAAGTTTGAAGACAAAGAGGGCAGGGAAAGATACATCACCGAAGTTGTTGCTTTGAGCCTAAAAATTCTTGATAGAAGGGATAATTCTAATAAAACACCTGAATTCGAAAACAGAGGGGAAAAGAGCAAACCAGCAAAAGAAGAGCCCGTTGAGTTTCCTGAGGACCTTTCAAACCTTGAAGAGGACGACCTTCCTTTTTAATTGCCTTTGCTAATGAACCCTCTTCTCTGCAGTATCTTCTGCTTCGTCTAAGAAGAAGTCCAACTCTTCTAAAGCAGGCTCATCAAGCTCAAAAATTTCCCGGATCAAACTTACAGCAAGCCTTCCTTCCTCGTGATAGCCTTCCTTCAAAAACTTTATAGGGTAATAGAGGATCTTCTGCACTAAGGATTGGGTTAAAACCTCTAAGGCTTTTACTTCTTCTGGCGAGAGGTTTCGCAGACGTTTTAGCGTTTTTTCAAGCTCCTTTTTTCGGATAGTTTCTATCTTCTCGGTGAGCCTGCTTATAGTTGGATGAAGGCTTAGCTCAGCAAGCCAGCGCTTCATCTTTAGAACTTCTTCTTCGATGATAGCCTTAGCTCTTAGGGCTTGCGCTTGCCTATGTTTGAGGTTCTCAGCTACCACGGCTTGAAGGTCGTCAATATCGTAGAGATAAACATTCTCCAAAGAGTTTACCTCAGGGTCTACATCCCTTGGGACGGCAATGTCGATGATAAAAAGGGGTCGGTACTTTCGAGCCCTGAGGATGCTTGCCACAAGGTCCTTTGTCACCACAAAACCTTCAGCACCCGTTGAGGAGATAACAATGTCTGCTTGGATTAAAACCTCTTTAAGTTCAGAAAGATGATAGGCTTTTCCTTTGAACCGTTCGGCAAGCTCAACCGCCTTAGCAAGGGTACGGTTGGCAATAAGGATTTTGCTTGCACCGTTGGTTAAAAGATGGGTGCAGGCAAGCTCAGCCATCTCCCCTGCTCCAATAAGGAGAACTGTCTTATCAGAAAGGCTTCCAAGTATCTTTTTAGCAAGGATGACTGCAGCATAGCTTACTGAGACTGCACCGCTTCCAAGACCTGTCTCCGTCCTTACTCTCTTTGCTGTAAAAAAACATCGATGAAGAAGCTTGTTCAAAAAAAGTCCAGTGCTTTTATACTCCAGAGCCTTTCTATAAGCTTCCTTCATCTGCCCAAGGATCTGCGGCTCACCAAGAACCATGGAATCAAGCCCGCATGCCACTTCAAAAAGATGTTTTACCGCAAGGTCATCCTCATAAACATAAAGATAACTTGTAAGCTCCTCTTTCTTGATCCCTGCAGAAGCTGCTAAAAACTTCGTAAACTCTTCTAAAAAATTATCCTTTGCCTGATTTTCTACGACTACGCAAAATTCAACCCGGTTGCAGGTAGAAAGAAAGAAGGCTTCCTTGAACAAACCCTCAAGCCTTTCTCGCAAGAGCTGAAGAGGGTGAGGGTTTGCCTTGGCAAAGGAAAGTTTTTCTCTAATCTCAACAGGGGCTGTCTTATGGTTTAGCCCAACAAGAAGGATAGTATAATTAGCGGGCATAGGTGTGGAACCCCTTTTCATAAAGGTTAATCACAATAAAGGATAGAATAAAGATGCCACTACATATTGCAAACATATAGGCGAGTTTTCTCCCTCTCCACCCGATAAGGACCCTTTGATGGATCATGGCGGAATAGATAAGCCAGAGGACTAAGGATAAAACCTCCTTGGCGGACCACCTCCAGTAATCTCCAAAGCTAACTTCGCTCCAGATGGCACCGCTCACAATCCCAAGGGATAAAAAAAAGAAGCCTTGATAAAGACACCGCTCGCTTATCCTCTCTAAGTAATCGAGAGGAGGAAGCCTTTTAAACAGAAAGCCAAAGCTTTTCCTTTTCAAAGTCCTATCTTGGAGAAGATACATAAGGGATGAAACAAACCCAAGTAAAAGAAAAGAGTGAGAAAGAAGAGAGGATATCGCATGAACGGGAAACCAAAAGGAGCGAAGAAGGGGTATGAAGGGTGATTCTCGAGGCTCAAGGAATATCCCCAAAAGGAAAAAGGCTATGGGCAGAGGAAGAAAAAAGGCACCAAGGCTATAGGCTTTAATCTGTCCGTAAACTATGGAAAGGTAAGCTAAAACAAGCGTCCAAGAAAAAAAGATAAGGGTCTGATTAAAGGTCAAAAGGGTGCCCTGCCAAAGCTTAACGGATAGAGCTCCTACATAAAGGGTATGAAGGATAAAGCCTACTAAAGCCGTCCCGAGGGCAAGCCTATAGGCAATCTTCTCAAGTGTTTTAAGATAAAAAATAAACCCTATGAAAGAAACGCTGTATATAACCGGAACTAAAACCTTTAAAAAGTTCATTCTGTTTTAGGTCTTTTCCTCACAATGTATACTGAGCATGGGGCAAAGGCAGAAACCTTGCTTGCGGTGCTACCAAGGGTATACCTGATCACATCAGGTCTTGTCCCCCTTGCCCCCATGATAAGAAGGTCAGCAGAAACCTTGTTTACATAGTTTAAAATGGCTTCAGCTACTGAATAATCCTCTAAGAGGATAGCTTCGCTCGGAACATCATGGGGCAAAAGGCCTTTTCCTTCTTCAAGGAGCTTCTTACCCTTTTCCATAAGGGCTGCAATCTCTTCCTTTTCCATGTCTTCCCGTTTGGCAACTACATAGAGAAGATGGACCTTGTCATCCTTTCCTTCAAGGAACTTAGGTAGCTGTCTTAAACCTTCTTTTACATCCTCTGAACCATCATAGGCTACTACTATTACCATGGCTACCTCCGTGTATACATGTTTTATAAAAAATTATATCATGTCTTCAATTTAAGACAAATTAAAAATTCTTTGTTGCCCTTTGCCCCAAGGATTGGGCTTTCAACAACGCCAAGGGGTTCAAAGCCAAGATTTTTAGCAAACTCCCAGATTTCGTTAACCACCTTGAAATGAAGTTTCGGGTCGCGCACGACCCCCTTTTTTACCTCCCTTGGGGAAAGCTCAAACTGAGGCTTGATAAGGGCTATTATCAAACCATTATCTTTTAGTAAGTCTTTAAGGGCTGGAAGGACCTTTTTTAAAGAAATGAAGGAGACGTCAACGGTAATCAAGTCCATCTTTTCAGGAAAGTAAGAAGGAGTAAGATACCTTGCGTTTATCCCCTCTAATACTACGACCCTTTGATCCTCTCGAAGCTTTGGATGAAGAAGCCCTTTGCCCACATCTACGGCATAGACCCTTTTTGCCCCCCTTTGGAGAAGACAATCGGTAAAACCACCGGTTGAAGCGCCAACATCTAAACAGACAAGCCCTGATGGGTCAACATCAAAGAGGTTTAAAGCTTGTTCAAGCTTTAGTCCCCCTCTTGAGACATAGGGTAGGTCTTCCTCTACCTTAAGCTCAGCCGTTGGTGGAAGGGTTTGACTTGGCTTTAGCAGGCGATGAAAATTTTTACCGTCAAGGGTATATAAGACCTTGCCAGCAAGGATTAAAACCTTAGCCTTTTCCCTACTTTCAGCAAGACCTCGCTCAACAAGAAGAAGGTCAGCCCTTGTTTTTTTAAAGGTTCTCAAGGTCACGCTCAAGGTTGACTAAATATATACGGGTTTTCCGTTGGTTTTTGATAACCTCTATCCCCCTTTTAATTAGGTTTATGATTATGGTTTCAGGGATATCTCGTTTAGGATCAATTACCTTAGGATTATAAACAAGGACCACAACATAGGGTCCCTGATATTTGGGGAACACCTTTTTTAAATGCTCTTCTATTTTTCGATAAAGTTTTCTGGCAACGACCATGGCACCGTTAGAAGGCGTATGAGGTAGAAGCACAAAGAGCCTTCCCTCATCTTCATAGGACAACAAATCGCATCTCCTAAGAGAATTTTTTAGCTCCTCTCCAAGTTTTTTTATGACCTCTACCTCACCCTCAAGACCAAACTTTTCCTTAAGCTTTTGAGTAACATCAAGGTCAATAAGAAGAAGGCTAAAGGGATAGACATATCTTCGAGCCCTTATCAATTCCTCTTTGAGCCTCCTCACAAAGTAAGGAAAAGAGTAGAGACCTGTTCTTTCGTCTAACAGGCTTTCTTTTTCTAAACGTTCAAGCAAACGAAAGTATTTTTCTAAGATCTCTTCCTTTTCTTTTAAAAAGGCAAACTTTGTCTCTTCGTATTTTTTTAACAATTCTTCTAAATTGAACTCTTGTTTCTTTTGGGCTTCCTCTAACTCTTTGATTCGCCTTTCCTTTTCCTTTTGGTATTCGCTAAAGGTTAAAAGCTTGTATTCATCAAGATCAAAGATTTCAAGGAAGTTGTTTGCCACTTTGGGAAAGGCCTCTTTGAAGGCTTCAAGTTCTTCTTCGCTAAAAAATTCTCGGGATATTTCCTTGAACTTCGCAAAACGTTCCTCCCGATTGTGTGTAAAGAAGCTTCCTACTCCGTGGTCAACCATCCTTAGAATTTTTAGATCCCTATGAATATCGGGAGGCAAAAATTCCTCCGGGTCCTGATGATGATACCTAAGGTTTAAGATAAACCTTCGAGGGAGGGGAAACTGTTCAAAGTATTCAGCGCCAACCACTGCATGGTTTACGCCAAACACCTCTTCCTCCGCTTCAAATATAGACTTATCAAGGCGTCTCCTTTTAAGGACTTGTAAATAGGCTTGAGGATTAGCAAGATAAAGAAGTATTATGCCGTAGTCCATAAACAAGCTTGCCGGAAAAAGATGAGCCGGAAAGGGTTCTATCAAGTCAGAAAGAAAGGTAGCAAAGATAAGGTTTGACAAAGCCCTTGCCCAGAAGTACCTAAAATTAAACTCTGTAAAAGTTTGTCTGGTTAAAAGTTTAGATAGATAACCAAGGACAAGATTTTTTGTAAGCATGTCCCCAAGGATTAAGATGGCAAGCCGAACAGAGGTTACAGGAGGAGCATCTTTTCTATACCTCGGAGAGTTTGCTGTGTCAAGGATAAACTGCTTAAGTTCGTCTGTCTCCTCAAGAAGCCTCCAAAACTCTTCCTCTGGTTTAAGAAGGTAGGTCTGAAGGACCTTTATCCCAAGTTCAGGAAAAGGAGGAACCTCCTTCCCCTCTCTTTGGAAGAGCTCTTGAAGCTTGCCCATGGCTAAAGTTAAATGTAAAATAAAAGTTAAACAAGGCTATTTTATCCAAGCTTTAAAAAAGAGGCAAGAATTTTTGATTTATGGAGGAGGTCATGTCTAACAATCTCAAAGAGGAGATGGTCGAAATAGCTAAAAGGGCAAAAAGAGTTTGCCCTACCTTGGCTAAACTTTCAACGGAAACAAAAAACAACGTCCTTAAAGAGGTAGCTAAAAGATTAAGGGAAAAAAAGGAAGAACTAAAGGAGATAAACTCGCAGGATGTAGCTAATGCCCTTTCCTTAGGGCATACCAAAGCCTTCATCGATAGGCTGACTTTAACGGACAGGGTTATTGAAAGCATGGCAAAGGGGCTTGAAGAGGTAGCACTCCTTCCTGACCCTGTGGGAAAGATTGAGAGGATGTGGAAGAGACCAAACGGGCTCCTTGTGGGAAAGATGCGGATCCCCCTTGGGGTTATTCTTCTTATCTACGAGAGTAGACCTAATGTGACTATTGATTCTGCAGGGTTATGTTTTAAGAGTGCAAACGCAGTGATCCTTCGCGGTGGGAAGGAAGCCCTTAAATCTAACCTTGCTTTAGCTGAGATATTTCGAGGCGTTTTGCGGGATTTTGGCTTGCCTGAAGATGCCGTGCAGGTTGTTCCCACCCCTGATAGGCAAGCTATGGAGTACCTTCTTGAGCTTGAGGAATACATCGACCTTGTTATACCGAGAGGTGGTGAGGGCTTAATTAGGTTTGTAGTTGAAAAATCAAGGATCCCGGTAATTAAACACTACAAAGGGGTATGCCATGTTTATGTTGATGATGAGGCAGACTTGGAAAGGGCTATAAAAATCTGCGTTAACGCTAAATGCCAAAGACCAGGCGTCTGCAACGCCATGGAAACACTATTAGTGCACGAAAAGATTGCGGAAGAGTTTCTGCCAAGGCTTGCCAAAGAGTATGAAGCTTATGGCGTTGAGCTAAGGGGTTGTCCAAGGACCATTTCTATTCTACCCAATGCAAAACCAGCAACCGAAGAGGACTGGTATGCCGAGTATCTTGACCTAATCCTTGCGATAAGAGTAGTTTCTTCTATTGACGAAGCTATAGAACACATCTCGAAGTACGGAAGCAACCATACGGAAGCCATCGTTACGGAAAACTACACAAAAGCCATGAAGTTTATTCAGGAGGTTGACGCAAGCTTAGTTTTAGTTAACGCTTCTACGAGGTTCAACGACGGCGGAGAGCTTGGGCTTGGTGCGGAGATAGGTATCTCTACGACTAAGCTTCATGCCTACGGACCGATGGGGCTTGAGGAGCTAACAACCACGAAGTTTATAGCCTTTGGTAATGGGCAAATTCGAACTTAAGGTAGGTATTCTTGGGGGGACCTTTGACCCCCCACATCTTGCTCATCTTCGCATAGCTGAGGAAGCTCGCGAGGCTTTTCAACTCAACGAAGTTTGGTTCTGCCCATCCTTTGATCCCCCACACCGCAAAGAAAAACCAAAGGCTACCTTTGAAGAAAGGCTCCACATGACAAGACTTGCAGTAGGAAATCATCCTGCCTTTAAAGTTATCGACATAGAAAGAGGAGAAAGCCCCTCCTATACCCTCATCACCCTTAATAAACTAAAAGAGCGCTATCCTAATTCAAAATTTTTCCTGATAATCGGTTGGGATGCTTTTCTTGAGTTTGATACCTGGTATGGCTATCAAGAGCTTATAGACTATGCAGAGCTTATCGTTTGCACCCGAGGGAAGATGGATAAAGACTTAGCAAAGGCTACCTTTTATGAAAAAGTAAAGGCCTATTGGGAAAGCTCCAAAAAAGAGCGAGTGCATCTTCTCTTCGTTTTTCCCCTTGAAATCTCAAGCACGGCTATAAGAAGGCTTATGGCAAACGGCAAATCCATCAGGTATTTAGTGCCTGAGGAGGTTTATGCTTATATTTTAGAGAAGGGGCTTTATCTACCATGCGAGGCTCGGTAAAGCAAGAGCTAACTCCAATGTTTAAGCAGTATCTTCAGATAAAGTCTCAGTATCCTGATTGTATCCTCTTTTTCCGTCTTGGTGATTTTTACGAGATGTTCTTTGAGGATGCCGAGACGGTGTCAAAGCTCCTTGGGCTTGTTCTGACAAAAAGAGAAGCAGGAAAAGACCTTTATGCCCCTATGTGCGGGATCCCTGCCGAAAAGAGCGATTTTTACATTCAAAGGCTTCTTGAGCTTGGCTTTAAGGTCGCCATCTGCGAGCAGGTTGAGGACCCAGCTTTAGCTAAGGGTTTAGTACGCAGAGAGGTTGTCCGAACCTACACCCCGGGCTTAAACACCGAGATCTCTTATTTGCCAGGCAAAGACAAGGTCTACCTTGCAAGCTTTCTTCCTGGCTCAAACGTAGACTTAGCCTTTCTTGAGCTTTCCTGCGGAGAGTTTATCTACACCAAGCTCCCCTTTGATAAAGCCTTGGCTGAAGTTTTAAAGAAGGAACCAAAAGAAATCTTACTTCCTGAAAATTTAAAAGAAGAAACAACTAACGGAACATCCTTACAAGAAAGGCTAAAAGCCCTTCTACCTAACACACATTTGACCTTTCTTCCTAAGAAGGTCTTTCAGGATGCCCTCTCAGCCATTAGATACTACGTCGAAACCTATCAGCCAGAACTTAAAGACAGGCTTTCATCACCTGTTTGGTATTATCCAGAGGACTACCTATTTCTTGACGAAAACGCTAAACGCCATCTTGAACTTCTTCGCAACCTTTGGGATGGAGGGACAAAGTATAGCCTTTACTGGGTTCTTGATGAGACAATTACCCCAATGGGCGCACGGCTTTTAAAGGAGTGGATACTCTATCCCCTACGAGACGCTAAAGAGATCATAAAAAGACAGACTGCAGTTGAGTTCTTTTATGAAAAGAAAAACCTAAGGAACGAACTAAGGAGCCTGCTTCAGAAGATTTCTGACCTTGAAAGGATCGCTGGAAGATGTAAGCTTAGACTTACCACACCAAAGGAACTTGCCCTCCTGCGAGATTCCTTAAGCTTTATCCCAAGCTTGAAAGCCCTTTTTGAAGAGGAAAAATCCTTTCTTCCTGAGCTTATTTCGGAGATTTTAGAAAAGATTTCTGAATTTCAGGACCTCTACGAGCTCTTGAAAAACACCCTTGTTGATGACCCGGCTCCTGTTGGCAAAGGAGCACCAATTATTAAACCTGGCGTGTCAGAGGAGCTTGATACTTTAAGGAGCCTAAAGGAAAACTCCGTTGAGTACTTAGCCAACTTGGAACGGGAGTTACGCCTTAAGACAGGGCTTCCCAACCTTAAGATCGGTTACAACAAGGTTTTTGGCTACTTTATTGAGCTACCCAAGGCTCAGGCAAGGCTTGCTCCATCCTATTTTGAGAGGAAGCAGACTTTGGTCAACGCTGAAAGGTTTACCACACCTGAGCTAAAGGACCTTGAGGCAAAGATCGTCACCGCAGAAGAAAAGATAAAGGCCCTTGAAGCTCAGCTTTTTTACGAGCTAAGGGACAAGGTCTCGGCAAAATCAGCAGAACTTTTAGAGACCGCAAGGGCAATTGCCTCTCTCGATATACTTCAAGCCTTGGCTTTGGTTGCTGAACGGGAAAATTATGTAAAACCAGAAATAACGGAAGAAAGGGAGCTAATCATTGAAGAGGGAAGGCACCCTGTGCTTGAGAAGATCCTCGGTCCCCATAATTTTATACCTAATAGCCTTCACATGAATGAGACCTCAAGACTCCATATCATCACCGGTCCCAACATGGGAGGAAAATCTACCTTTCTTCGGCAAAACGCCCTTATCATCATCCTTGCTCAGATGGGAAGCTTTGTCCCGGCAAGCTATGCTAAGGTTCCTGTCTTTGATAGAGTTTTTACGCGTATTGGAGCAGGAGATGAGCTCATTCGAGGTAGGAGCACCTTCATGGTTGAGATGAGCGAATGTGCAAACATCCTAAAAAATTCTACCCCTCAAAGCTTTGTTATTCTGGATGAAGTAGGAAGAGGGACAAGCACCTTTGATGGTTTGTCCCTTGCCTGGGCGATTGCTGAAAAATTATACCAAAAAGGAGTTTTTACTCTTCTTGCCACCCACTACTTTGAGCTTACAGACCTTGCTAAAACCTACGAAGGGATTAAAAATTACCATGTTGAAGTCAAGGAGTGGGGAAGCGATGTGGTGTTTCTTTATCGAATAAAAGAAGGAAGGGCAAGCCAGTCTTACGGAATAGAGGTTGCTAAGCTTGCTGGACTTGACGAGGATGTAATAAAAAGAGCTCAAGAGATTCTAAGCAAGTTAGAGGATAAAAACCTCAAGTCAACCACTGAAGTTAAAAGAGCAAAACAACTTTCCATATTTGTTTCCCCTTCCTACGAAGGGATAATAGAAAAACTTCGCAAGCTTAACCCTGAAACCATAACCCCGCTCCAAGCTTTACAAATCCTCGTAGAATTAAAAAGAGAAATTAAATCTTAAGCATGAAAAAGACCCTTCTTCTTTTCCTAATCCTTATGCTTTTACCTCTACTGGTCTTTGCTGAAAAGACCCATCAGGTAAAACCCGGAGAAAGTTTAGAGAAGATCGCCAAAAAATACGGGGTGACAGTTGAGGATCTAAAAAGATGGAACAATCTAAAGAGTAATGTTGTAAAGGCAGGAGAAGTTTTAGTAATAAAAGAGACTAAAGAAGAAGACTCCAATATACATATCGTCAAAAGGGGAGAAACATTAAGGGACATTGCTAAAAAATATAGAATTAGCGTAGAAGACCTTAAGGCATGGAACAATCTTACTACAGATAAACCAAAACCTGGAACAAGGCTTGTTCTTCAACCGCCATCTGAAAAGAGCGAAAGCTCAAACATTTATCATGTAGTAAAAAAAGGGGAAACCTTAGAGAGGATCGCAAAGAAGTATGGAACGACTCCTACCGCCATAAAGGAGCTAAACAATCTTAAGCAAAACAAGGTTTATGCTGGACAGAAGCTTTTAGTAAAAAAGGGGGAAGAAAAAAAGGAGTCTTCTAACAAAAAGACTAAAAAAACTGAGTCTGAGAAACCAAGCGACCCTTTTTCGGAGCTTAGGGAAAGAGAAAGGCAACTCCTCAAGCAAACCCCAACGAGAAAAACCTATCTTTCCCTTGCAAGCGAATACCGTAGGCTTTTTCTTCTCTATCCTTCCTCTGAATTTGCTCCTTTAGCACTTTTGAGAACGGCTGAACTCTATGACGAGGTCTATCAGAAATTCCTTAAAAAGGAGGACTTAACGCAGGCTCTAAAATACTACGAACAGTTTTTGAAATACTATTCTGGGCATGAGGAAGAGCGAAGGGTCTTTGAAAGACTTATTCGGATATATGCAGAAGATTTAAAGGATAAAAACAGGGCAAAGACCTTAGAGGAAGAATATAGGAAAAAGTATAAGGTAGCCCTTGCTAAGGAGAAAAGAGGAAAAACTAAGGAAAGGCGCGAACCAGAACCAAAGGCTGAACCAAAACTCGAAGTTAAACCTGAACTAAAGCAAGAAGCCAAGGAAAATAAGACTGCAACGAACAAGGAGCAAGCCCTCGTCTCTGATGTCAAAAAAATAATCAAAGTTGAACCCATTACCGGAGAGGATTACACTCGGGTCATCGTAGATGTCTCCGGCAACTTTGAGTATCAGACAAACATCCTTCCTGAGATGAAGGACAGACCACCAAGGATCTATGTTGATATTTATCCCGTTGTCCTTTCTGATACTGTTGAGAGGGAGATTAACATTGAATACAAGCACTTGCAAAGAATAAGGGTTGGTCAGTTTGATAAACAAACGGTAAGGATTGTTCTTGACCTCTCAAGCCTTACGTCTTACAAGCTCTTTAAGGTCAAGGATCCCTATCAGTTGATCATAGACCTTGTAGGAAAGGAGGAGGAGGTTAAGCCATCCATTGGCAAGGAAGCACAAGAAAAGAAGAAAGAAAAAAGTATAGCAAAGAAAGAAGAAAAAGCTGTAACGGAGGAGAAGAAAAAGCCAAAAGAGGATATAAAAGAAGAGACGAGCTATATACCTCTTGCGCGGCAGCTTGGTCTTGGGGTAAGAAGGGTAGTTATTGATCCTGGACATGGTGGTGAGGACCCAGGTGCCATTGGTCCAAACGGGCTTAAAGAAAAGGATGTGACTTTAAAGATCGCCTTGAAGCTTGGGGAGCTATTGAGGAATAGGCTTGGGCTGGAGGTAATCTACACTCGGAGCTCCGATGTCTTTGTTCCTTTAGTAAAAAGACCAGCCATCGCAAACAGCATGAAGGCAGACCTCTTCATATCCATTCATCTTAACGCCAGCCCAGACCCAAAAGCTAAGGGGGTCGAAGTCTACTACTTAAACTTTACTACTGACCCGGAAGCCATGAGAGTAGCTGCGCTTGAAAACAGCGTAGCCAACAAAGGATTAGCTGACCTTCAAGACCTGGTTAAGGCTTTAATTACCAACACTAAGCTTTCGGAATCACGTGCCCTTGCAGAACATGTTTACAGAGGACTTGTGGAAACACTACGCAACCAACACAACGATGTAGTTGGGCGAGGAGTAAAGTATGCCCCCTTCTTGGTGCTTGTAGGAACAAGGATGCCAGCCATTCTTGTAGAAGCTGAATTCATTACCAACCCTGAAATTGCTGAAAGATTAATGGATGAGCACTTTGTTGAGCAAATAGCTGAAGGACTGGCTAAAGGCGTTGAATCCTATGTTAATAGCCTTAAAGTTTCTATTTCTAATCCCCCTAAGGAAGGAAAAACGGGTGAAAGGGAAAAGCTTTAAATTAGGAATAGAAACCTTTTTAGAGGAAGGCTACTACAAGAGGTATCTAAACCAAAATTTAGCCCTTCTTACCAATCAATCAGCTTGTCTTAAAAACTTAACCCCCTCATACTTTGCCTTAAAGGAGGTATTTGGAGAAAGGTTGAAATTTCTTTTTAGTCCTCAGCATGGTTTATTTGCTGAAAAACAAGCAAACATGGTAGGCTCTGAGGATGAGGTAGAACCCTTCTTTGGGCTAAAAGTAATCAGTCTTTATGGACCAAGGCTTAAGCCAGAACCAAAACATCTTGAAGAGATAGATGTAGTTTTTGTGGATTTACCTGAAGTGGGATGTCGAGTCTACACCTACATCTGGACGATGTTTCTTCTGATGTTAGCATGTGAAGACTTAGGGGTAAAGGTGGTTATTTTTGACAGGCCAAACCCTATTGGGTCTAAGGTTGAGGGACCTCTCTTAGAAAAGGCATACTACTCCTTTGTTGGGCTTGATAGCCTTCCTCTTAGGCATGGTCTTACCATGGGTGAATTAGCCCTTCTTTTTAAAATGAGACACTTTCCAAGGCTTGAGCTTGAAGTCATTCCCTGCAGAAACTACAAAAAAAACCAACTTTGGATTGACCTTTCTCTTCCTTGGATAAACCCCTCACCAAACCTCCCAGATTTTTATTCAGCCTTATGCTATCCTGGCTTAGTTCTACTTGAAGGGACAAATCTATCGGAAGGAAGAGGCACAACAAAGCCCTTTACTACCTTTGGTGCACCCTATCTGAAGATAGAAAAGCTCTACCCAAAGTTAAAGGAGCTTTTTCCAGAAAAGAATTGGGGGATGGTCTTTCGTCCCGTAGCCTTTGAGCCAACCTTTGATAAATGGAAGGGCAATAGGTGTTACGGCTTTGAAATACATGTGACCGATCCTTTGAAGTTTCGCCCTGTTGAATTTGCTTTAAAGTTGCTAAAGTTAATCAAAAGGGAGTACAAAGAGTTTGAATTTTTGCCTCCACCTTACGAGTTTGAGAGGGAAAAGAAACCAATTGAAATCCTCATTGGGTCAAAAGAAGTCCTTGAATGGCTAACGGATAGAAATAGCCTTGATTTTGACTTAGACCTATCTTATACTTTAAAACAGTATCAGCTGGAAATATCAAACCTTTCCCTTTATGAAGAATAGCTCTTTAAAAGGGCATCCCAAATTTCGTTCTAATAAAGAGCGGTTATCAGCTTTTTTAAAGCTTTTCAAGAAACTGGATAGAGTTTTGATTTTAATTGTAGCAGACCCTGACTCCCTGGCAAGCGCCTTAGCGGTAAAGAAGCTCCTTCAAGGAAAGGTGCAAAAAATAACCATCTCACACGTTAATGAAATAAAAAGGCTAAACAACCAGGTAATGGTTTCAAGCCTTAAAATCCCTCTTACCCCCTTTAAACAGAGCTTGCTATCTGAGCATGACAAGTTTATCTTAGTTGATTCTCAACCTCCCCATCAAGAGGTCTTCAAAAACATAACGTTTACCGCCGTCATAGACCACCATCCCTTAACTTCCGGTTGGACTGCAGATTATGTTGACATAAGACCAGATTACGGAGCCACAGCTACTATCCTTTACGAGTACCTGAAAACAGCTAAGCTTAGACCGGGTATTCGTTTAGCAACCGCCATGATCTATGCCATTAAGACGGATACGAACAACTTTGAAAAGAGCGCGAAAACTCAGGATGTGCTTGCCTTTCAGTATTTCTATCGCCACATGAACAGGCACCTTTTACATAAGATTGAATGTTCAGACCTGCGAAGGTCTGAGCTCAAGTATTTTAAGATAGCCTTAGAAAACTTAAAGTATGTTCAAAAAAGAGCTTTTACCTTCCTGGGGAAGGTAGTAAATGCCGATATTTTAGTTGTGATTGCCGATTTTTTAAACAAGGTTTACGAAACCTCTTGGGTCTTTGTAGCAGGAGAGTGTAAGAAAAAGCTTGTCGTTATAGTGCGATGTGATGGTTATAGGAAGGATGCAGGAAGGCTTGTTTCGAGGGCTTTTAAACATCTTGGTTCAGCGGGTGGTCATAAAGAAAAGGCTCGTGCAGAAATTCCCTTTGAAAACTTAGGCATCCCTCCGGAGGAATTTACTACCTCTACACTCATAAACCTTCTTAAAAAACATTTTAGAAGGCTCCCAAAAAGGGAGGCTCCTTTAATCTAAGGACAAGGGTTATGGCAAGGTTTGTTGACCGAGTAAAAATCTATGTTAAAGCAGGGGACGGAGGGGCTGGTTGCGTTAGCTTCCGTCGGGAAAAGTATGTTCCTCGGGGAGGTCCTGATGGTGGAGACGGAGGAGACGGTGGGGATGTAGTGCTACTTGCCGACCCACAGCTTCTTACCCTTTATGATTTTTACCATCAAGTTCATTTCCGTGCTGAAAACGGACGCCCAGGCATGGGAAAAAAGATGAAAGGCAGAGATGGTGAGGACCTCGTTCTTCGTGTGCCTGTGGGCACAGTAGTAATGGATGCGGAAACAGAGGAAGTGCTGGGAGACTTAACGGAACCTTACCAGACTTTGGTTGTGGCAAGGGGTGGGAAGGGAGGAAGAGGTAATGCCCATTTTGCTACACCTACAAGGCAAGCTCCACGGTTTGCTGAACCAGGAAAACCCGGGGAAGAAAGATGGCTTATTTTAGAGCTTAAGCTTATTGCTGATGTTGGGCTTGTGGGCTTGCCAAACGCTGGTAAATCAACCCTTCTTTCCCGAATTTCGGCAGCCCGACCAAAGATTGCCGACTACCCCTTTACCACCCTTGAGCCAAACCTCGGAGTGGTAAAACTACCTGACGGAGAAACCTTCGTGGTAGCAGATTTGCCAGGTTTGATCGAGGGTGCCCACAAAGGGGTTGGTCTTGGGCATGAATTTTTAAGACACATAGAACGGACAAGGGTGCTTCTTTATGTGCTTTCCGTTGATCGGCAGGACCTTTATGCGGATTATCAAACGCTAAGAAAAGAGCTTGAACTATATAACCCAGCCCTTCTTGAGAAGGACTATCTAATCGCCATAAACAAGGTCGACCTACTGCCAGATGTGAAAGAGCTTGAAGAAAGGGTTGCCAAATTCCCTGAGGAAGAAAAAAGCAGAATGCATTTTATCTCAGCCGTAACAGGCTCTGGTATCGAACCTTTACTCTATGTCCTCTGGAATAAAATAAAGGAAGATAGGCAAAAAAATGTTTAATAAAGACTTTGACCGGAAGAAGTTTTTAGAGGAGGTCTTTGCAAAATCAAAACGGATTGTGGTCAAGGTTGGGAGCGCGGTAGTCACAAAGGATGACGAGGGGCTAAACTGGGAGGTTTTAGACCAGATTGCCTTTGAGATTAGCAGGCTTAGGCAGGCAGGAAAGCAAGTGTTATTAATCTCCTCTGGGGCAATAGCATGCGGAAGGAGTAAGCTAAAGCTTTTTAAAAAACCCCTTAGCCTCTCAGAAAAGCAGGCTTTAGCAGCCTGCGGACAGGCGGACCTTATCCACGCCTATGAAGAGGTTTTCAAAAAGTATCAAACCTTTGTAGCTCAGGTGCTTTTAACTTCTCAAGACCTTGCTGAGAGGGAACGCTATCTTAACGCCAGAAACACCTTGAACACCCTTCTAAAATGGGGGGTCCTTCCTATAATAAACGAAAACGACACTGTTGCCACAGAAGAGATCCGCTTTAGTGATAACGACTTCCTATCAGCCCTTGTAGCTGGCACAATGCAGGCAGACCTTCTCATCGTTCTTTCAGATGTTTCTGCCCTCTTTGAAAGGGATCCTCGTGAAGACCCAACCGCAAAGCCAATCCGATATGTAGAGGAGATAACTAAAGAAGTCCTTGCCATGGCCGGGTCAAAGCCTGGAAGAGTAGGAAGAGGAGGTATGTTCTCTAAGCTTAAGGCTGCTCAAATGGTCACCTCTATGGGTATCCCTATGGTTTTGCTTCCAGGAAGGGAAAAGTTAATCCTCGAGAGGTTTTTTGCTGGGGAAGAGGTAGGGACAATATTCTTCCCAAAAGAGCGAAGCCTTCCTCTTAGAAAATTTTGGATAAAGTATATTCTGAAACCTGAAGGCAGAATAACCATTGATAAAGGGGCTGAAAGGGCAATCCTTTTTGAGGGGAAAAGCCTCCTTCTCCCTGGATTAAAGGAAGTTGATGGGGAGTTTAAAAGGGGAGCCTGTCTTCTCGTATTAAACGAAGAAAGGTTTCCCATCGGAAAGGGGTTATCTAATTTTTCTTCCGAAGAGTTGGGTAAATTTCTTTATGAGAAAGAAAAGCAAGACAAAGAGCTTATCCACAGGGACAACTTTGTCCCCCTTGATCCTACTTGAGAATCATCCTTCGCGCAGCCAAAGGAGTCTTAGCAACTAAACGGACTTCTAAACACCCTTGATTAGACTGCCAAAACTTTATAATATAATTCATATGAACCAACTCTTTAAAGGACTGCTTATATTTCTATTCTCACTGTTTGTTTGTTTAGGTCTTGTAAACAAGGGCTTTCCTCAAATCATTACTGTTGGGATCTTGGCTAAAAGAGGGGAGGCTATTGAAAAGAACCGGTTTTATCCCTTGGAAGAGTATTTAAAGAAACGGACCGCTTTGTCGATTGAATTTCGCTACCTACCCTTTGAAGAATTAAAAAGGGAAGCCCTTGAAGGAAGGCTAAGCTTTATCATCACAAACTCTTACCAAGCCATCCTCATCAAAGAGCTTGCCCTAAAGAAAGGATACTCCTATAAGATCATTCTGAGCCTTGGGCAGTACCCCATTCAAGACCTTTTAAAACTCCTTGAAGACTAAGGGGGTGAGGGGCATGCTAAGCTTTGTGCCGCTACATCTCCATACTGAATGGAGCCTACTTGATGGTTCAATTCGAATAAAGGACCTTGTTCCACGTCTTCTTGAGTATGGCTATCCAGGCTGTGCTATTACGGACCATGGAACGCTCTTTGGATTAGTTCACTTCTACAAAGCCCTAAAGGAAGCCAATCTAAAACCCCTTTTGGGATGTGAATTCTATGTTGCTCCTGGTTCAAGGTTTGATAAGAACAAAAAAAATGCCAATTACTTTCACCTCATCTTGATCGCTAAAAATGAAACAGGCTATAAAAACCTAATTAAGCTTGGCTCAAAGGCTTACTTAGAGGGTTTCTATTATAAGCCACGCATAGATAAGGAACTGTTAAAGGAATGCTCTGAAGGCTTGATTGCCCTTTCAGCTTGCCTCGAAGGAGAGATCCCCAAGCTTCTCCTTCTTGGAGAAAAGGATAAAGCCAAAGAAGTAGCTCTATTTTACAAGCAACTTTTTGGAGAAGACTTCTATCTTGAAGTGCAGTTTAACGACCTTCCAGAGCAGAAAAAGGTGAATGAACTAATGTTAGAGATTGGAGAGGAGCTTGGGATTAAAGTAGTTGGCACAACGGATTCCCATTATCTTGACCGAGATTCCTTTAAGGCTCATGAGGTTTTGCTTTGTATACAGACGAACTCAAGACTTGATGATCCCAAGAGATTTCGCTTTAACACCGATAAACTCTTTCTCCCAAGCCCAGCAGAACTTGAAGAGCTTGTAAGTTCATATCCCAAGGAAGTAATAGATAACACCTTTGAAGTTTTTGAAAAAGTAAACCTTGAATTGAAGCTTGGTGAGCCCATTTTCCCAAAGGCTAAATTGCCAGATGCTGAAACCGCAGAATCTTACTTTGTTAAAAAGGCAAGGCAGGGCTTAGAGAGGAGGCTTTCTGAGCTTGAAAGGCAGGGCTTGCTTGCAGCAAGCAAAGAGGAATACTGGAAAAGGCTTGAAATGGAGCTTGAGGTTATCATAGAAAAAGGCTACGCAAGCTACTTTTTAATTGTTTCAGACTTTATCGACTGGGCAAGGTCAAAGGGTATTCCGGTTGGTCCAGGGAGAGGTTCTGCTGCGGGAGCCTTAACAAGCTATGCCCTATACATAACAAATCTTGACCCTATCAGGTGGGGACTCCTTTTTGAGAGGTTTTTGAACAAGGAAAGACCAAGTCTTCCTGACATTGATGTAGACTTCTGCATGGAGCGCCGAGACGAGGTAATAGAGTATGTGGCTAAAACGTACGGACAGGATTACATAGCAAAGATCGCTACTTTTGGTTCTCTTTCAGCAAGGCAAGTCATTCGGGATGTGGGGAGAGTGCTCGGTTTTAAGCCGAAAGAGGTCGACCATATCGCTAAGATGATTACTCCCGGTCCACAGACAACCCTTCAAGAGGAGGTTAAGCGTCCAGAAATTCAAAGGTTGATGGAAAGCTCACCAAGGATAAAAGAGCTCTTTGAGATAGCTCTAAAACTTGAGGGGCTTCCTCGGCATCCAAGTATCCATGCTGCAGGGGTCGTGATTAGCGGTGTTCCTGTGGTTGAAGTTGCGCCCCTTATGCAAATGGAAGATGGTGAAATTGTGGTCCAATACGATATGAAGGCCTGTGAGGCAGTCGGCTTAATAAAGTTTGATTTCCTCGGGTTAAAAACTTTAACCATCATCGACAATACTCTAAAGCTTATAAAAGAAGCAGAAGGTAAAGAAATTGACCTAAACTCTATCCCCCTTAATGACCCAAAGGTTTTTGAGCTTCTTTCATCAGGGGAAACAGACGGTGTCTTTCAATTGGAATCTGAGGGTATGAAAGAACTCTTAAGAAGGCTTAAACCTACAGATTTTAACGACCTTATAGCTGTTCTTGCCCTTTACCGCCCAGGACCTCTCAGAGGAGGGCTTGTTGACCAGTATATCGAAACTAAACACGGCAGAAGGGCTCCGGAGTATCTTCATCCTCTCTTAGAGCCAATCCTTAAGGAAACTTATGGAGTAATAGTTTATCAAGAGCAGGTAATGGAGATCGCAAGAGCTCTTGCTGGATATACACTGGGTGAGGCTGACCTTCTTCGCAGGGCAATAGGTAAAAAAGAAAAGGAGCTTATGCAGAACTTAAAGAGCGACTTCATCGAGAGAGCTAAGTCCCGAGGTATTGCCACAGAAATTGCAGAAAAGGTCTTTGATCTGATAGAAAAATTTGCCGATTATGGCTTTAACAAAAGCCATGCCGCAGCTTACGCTCTTCTTTCCTATCAAACAGCCTACCTTAAAGCGCATTATCCACTTTACTTCTTAGCCTCAATCCTAACCTATGAAGTTGGAAAAAGCGAGGAGGTTGTTAAGTATCTTTCCGTTGCTGAAAGGATGGGAATAAAAGTATTGCCCCCCGACGTAAACAAGAGCGCTGCTGGTTTTATCGTTGAGGGGTCAGCCTTAAGGATGGGACTCCAGGCTATTAAGAACGTCGGAGAGGAAGCGGTAAAGGAGATTATCTCCAAAAGACCTTACCGTAGTTTCATCGAATTTTGTCAGAAGGTGGATTCCCAAAAGGTAAACCAACGAGTGATATCATCCCTCATTAAGGCCGGAGCTTTTGATAGTCTTGAGCCAAACCGCGCCAAACTATTAGCTAACCTTTCCAAGGTCTTAAGCCTTTCTCAACAAATGAAGATGTCGACCCTCTTCGGCCAGGCAAGCCTTCTTAGCGTTAGTGCAAACATTGTGCTCGAAGATGTACCACCCTGGACGGAGGATGAACTTTTACAGTTTGAGAAGGAAGCTCTTGGCTTCTACCTTACCTCTCATCCCTTAAAAAAATGGCGACCCTTCGTTGAACTGTTTTCCAAAACAAACCTCTCTACACAAGATACTTTGGAGGATGGAGAATCTATTATTATCGCCTGCTTGATTTCAGACATAACATACAAAAAGACTCGAACCGGAGAGCAGATGGCGATTCTTCTCCTTGAAGATGAATTTTCTAACATAAAAGCCCTGCTTTTCCCTGATGCGCTAAACAAAGCTTTAGAATTCCTACAAGAGGGGAAGATTATCTGGGTTAGAGCTAAGGTTGATAAAGATGAAGAAAGCTTAACGTTGGTTGTCGAGGACATAGCACCTGTAGAAGACCTAAGAATGTTTTCTGAAGGAAGGTTTGAGCTTGAAATAGATGCTAAAAAGGTAGAGCCATCAATGATAAAGGAACTAAGGGATTTTCTTTCGGAAAAAAAGGAGCCCTCTCTTCCCTTAAAGCTTATCCTTAAGTATCCTGATTGGTATGTACATTTTGAGCCAAATGGGCTTAGCCTACCCTTAGACAAGACTAAAATTACTATGCTAAGAGAACTATTCCCAGATATTGTACTCAAATATCAGGCATGAAGATTATTTTATTAAGCAGACATCCTGAGAATTTTCCTGTTTGTCACTCCAACAAGCCTTATGTCCCTTCATCATATAATACTACTCAAACCACCCTCAAAGAAAAGGAACCTAAAAAAGACTTTCTAATTCTATCAGAACTTGATTATCAAATGTTAAAGGCTTTAAATGTTGATGGCACACCAGCTATATTTATTCTTGACTATAATAGCTATTTAGAAGACACTATCGACTTACTTAAGTCTCTTTTAAAGTTTAAGGAAGACGCTTAGGTAGTGTCTCATTAATTGTCAAAAGCCTTGAGGGAAAGGTAAGGGTATGGTAGCCTTCCTAATGCTTAATAACCAAAACGTCGAAATGAGATAGCAAAGGAGCAAGTAGATTTAGCTTTAAGGATAAACCCTGATGGGACAAGTGAGATACTTGGATTTTAACATTTAGGTCTTTAGGGAAGGTGGTTAGCTCAGTGGATATTATACTTGCTTGAAGGAGATGAATGAGAGGTTAAACTTAAGCAGGCTTAAAGAGGATTTAATGAGATTGGATTTGGGAATTACCATGCCCTTTTCGGGAAAATTTTTACCCAATAAAGGGACACTATGTGATGAGTTGGTACAGGGTTCGACCTATCTTTCGTGTTTTTTTGTATTTTTTTTGTTGCTTAGTTTCTTAGCTTATCCAG
>CAZJUD010000061.1:0-5528 GCA_964549125.1 uncultured Caldimicrobium sp. | reverse complement strand
CGCGAGGGGGCGCGCGCGGGGGGTGGTGGGTGCTGGCGCCGCGGGGGGGGACAAAAAGCGCGAGGTCCTTCGGTCGCTTGCGCTCCCTCAGGAGGACGCGAAAAAGGGCATCTTGAGCGATACGAAGGCTCTCAAGGGCATTTTTGACCCTTGGCAAGATGAATTTTTCTTTTATGTTATAGGCATGCTTTTTTACATAGCTCATGGATGCCCAAACTGCGGTGGTTTGATCTCTGATGAAAGGCTCTCTAAAGGATTGCCCTGTGAAAAATGCCTACCTAAGGAAGTCGCTTACCAAGACCTTGAAAGCCTTCTTCTTTATCTTAAAGAGAACAAATCCTTAGAAAAACTAAAGACTCTTCTTCATGTTGAAGAAAAGGTAAAGGTTTTTCGAGAGCTCTTTCAGGAGATAATTCAAAGTAGACCTTCTTCCCTCCAGATAAACTGGGCAAAGAGGCTATTTTTAGGGGAATCCTTTGCCATCCTTGCCCCAACAGGCACAGGAAAGACTACCTTTGGGCTTCTTGCTTGTCTCTTGGCTCACGGAAAATCTATGATCATAGTGCCAACAAAATTGCTCGTTACCCAAGTGGAAGAAAAGCTCCTCAACATGCTTGATAGAACAACGTCAGCTAAAATAAAGTCAAAACGAATCCTTTCCTATCAAGGACATAACAAGGAAAAGGAACTTCTTTTAGAGGGGAAGTTTGACGTCTTCATCTGCACTCTCAACTTTTTGCACAGAAACTTTGAGCTCCTTCAACGCCTTGATTTTTCCTTGCTTTTTATCGATGACGTGGATTCTCTCCTTAAAAGCGGAAAGAACGTTGAGCAACTCTTTAAACTCCTTGGGTTTAGCGATGAGGAGATAGCCCTTGCCTTAAAACGAGATAAAGAAGAAGAGGATTTTGAAAGCCTACAAAGGATCAGAAAAAGGCATGAAAAGAAACACAAACAGCTTATTGTTTCTTCAGCAACGCTAAGACCAAAGACTAACCGAGTCCTGCTTTTTAGGAACCTCCTTGGTTTTGAGATAACAAGGTTTGTCTCAACCTTAAGAAAAGTGGAAGATACCTACATCCTTTGCAACCTTCCCTCACAAAAAGAGGAAATTCTATCCTATCTACTCAACGAGGCAGCTCTTCTTTGTTTAAAGCTTGGACAGGGTGGACTTATTTTTATTGAGGAATCCTTCGGGAGGGAGGGCGTTGAGTTTGCCGAAGCTTTTTTAAGGGAAAGAGGTATAAATTGTGCATCCTATCTTTCCTTGAAAGAAGAAGAACTGCTCTCAGCTCTTCGTGAAGGTAAGGTTGATGTGGCGGTTGGTCTTTCCCATCTCTCAAACCCCCTTCTTCGCGGAATAGACCTTCCCTTTGCTTTAAAGTATGCCATCTTCGTTGGTGTTCCCAAACATCTAATCCCTTTAAGCAAAGAAAAGGACCGCTTAGTCCTTGAGGAATCACCCTCCTATCTTTACAATCTACTCCTAAACCTTATTCCCCTTTTTAAGACAGAAGAGGAGCGGATAAAGGCGCTTTCTTACATCTCTTATCTCAAACGCTACCTTTCCATGAAGCCAGATCAGCTTCCTCAGTATGAAGGCTTATATCAGAAGGTTCTGCAGATTAAGGGTTTTCTTGAAGAAAGATTAAGCAATCCTGAGTTTATCACTGCTTTAAATCAAAGGGAGGAGGTTTATCTTATCGTTGATGAAGAGGGACGACCCTCTTTGGTAGTGGGGAACGCTCAAGTATACCTTCAGGGTTCGGGAAGGGTTTCACGGCTTACTGCTAAGGGCTTACTTCCTGGATTATCTATAATACTCGTTGACAGTCCGAAAGCTTTGCGCAGTCTTGAAAAGAGGCTACGTTTTTATCTTGGAGAGGAGCCAAGGCTTAAACAGATAACTAAGGAGGAAGCAGTCACCCTTTTGAAAAGGATTGAAGAGGAAAGGGCAAGCCTTGAGACAAGGGAGCTTGATTTTAAGAATTATCTTCTCATCGTAGAGTCCCCTCATAAGGCGAAAACTATTGCCAACTTCTTTGGGAAACCAAGCGTGAGACGGCTAAACACCATCTGGGTCTACGAAATACCACTTGAAAATACGCTTTTGTCTGTTTGCGCATCCCTTGGACACATTTATAACCTTGTCAAAAAGAAAGGTATCTTCGGAGTATTGAGCCAAAACGGACACTTCTATCCCATATTTGATAGCATCAAATTAGACAAAGAGACTGGCGACCAACTTGTAGATGATGAGATAGAAGACAAACAGGACATCTTTGACAAATGGGAGATAATCGAGGATTTAAGGAGGCTTTCCTATTGTGCAGATGGCATTTTTGTTGCCTCTGACCCTGATGCTGAAGGAGAAAAGATCGCCTACGACCTCTATGTTAGCCTTCGCCCTTTCCAAAAGCTGGTCAAGCGTTTAGAGTTTCACGAAGTAACACCCAAAGCCTTACGTGCTGCATTAGAAGCTCCTCAAGATTTTAACCTTAACAGGGTTAAGGCACAGCTTGCAAGAAGGGTTGCAGATAGGTGGGTAGGCTTTACCCTTTCTCAAGAGCTCTGGAAGGCTTTTAACAAACATACCCTGTCTGCAGGAAGGGTTCAAACCCCTGTCCTTGGCTGGGTGATAAAAAGGGCAGAAGAGGCTAAACAGAATAAATACCGTCTTACGTTTACCATTGGAGAAACGAAGTTTTATCACGATTTTGAAGAGGAAGAACTTGCCCAAAGGGTTTTTGAAGAGCTAAAAGAAGGTTTAACCTTAAAGACAGAAGAGTTTTTTGAGGATGAGGTTTCTCCACCTCCTCCATACACTACAGACACGGTCCTTGAAGATGCCTTTCAGTTTTTCCGTTTTCCTACATCCCACACCATGTCCCTTCTACAGGAGCTCTTTGAACTTGGATTGATCACCTATCACCGCACTGATTCTACGAGGATCTCTGAAGTTGGTCGTTTTCAGGTTGCAAAACCTTACATAAGCCAGAATTTTGGCGAAGATTACTTCTATCCAAGGGAGTGGACCTCTCCCGGTGCCCACGAAGGTATAAGACCAACCAACCCTTGGGATGTTGCAGAGATAAAACTTAGGGTGGCCCATGGTCTTCTAAGCTTTAGGAATGCTCGGGATAGCTTTAGGCTCTACGACCTCATCTTTAGAAGGTTTATGGCAAGCCAGATGAAAAAGGCTAAAGTTAAAAAAGCAAAGCTTGTCTTTAAAGTCCCTTCTTATGAGTGGAAGGAAGAAGTAGTTTGGGAAGTTTTGGCTAATGGCTTTGACCTTATTTGGGGAAAAATCCAGGCTCTTAAGGACCTATTGGGCGAGATTGAAGGCTCAATCCTTCTTAAAGACTTGGCAGCTGAGCTTAAAGCCATCCCAAAGACCTACCTTTACAATCAGGGAACGCTCATCCAAGAGATGAAGAGAAGAGGTCTTGGAAGACCATCAACCTATGCGGAGATCGTCTCTACCCTTCTTGCCAGGCGCTACATCTTTGAGCTAAAGACAGGCGGGCTTATCCCTACTCCTCTTGGAAAAAAGGTTTATGAATACTTGGTCTCCCGGTATCCCTTCTATGTGTCTGAAGAGTTTACCCGTTCTCTTGAAGAGTTCATGGATAAATTAGAGGAGGGACAGGCTAAATGGGATGAAATCTGCGAAAGTCTTATTCCCCTTCTTAAAGAAGCTAAGGTTTTGCCCTTAGGTGAGCATGAACAAAGCAATGGACCTTAGGATGGGTCAAAAAAATGAAAGGCTTAAACTCTTAAGCCTTCTCCTTGTTTTGTTTTTACTCTCAGGATGCGGTGAGAACATAAAGGGACGTCTTGCGGATTTTAAGGTTGCATCCCTTGAAAGGATAAAGGTGATGCTCGTTGATGTCCCACTCATTGGAAGATGGATTAAGCTACATCCAAAACCATCCTCCCTTTACAAAGAAGTGGAAGAGGCAATCTTAGTCCTTAAGGCTAAAGGGGTAGAAAAGCATTTGCCCGATGAGTTTGAAAGGTTTGAAAAAGAATGGAAGGAAGCCAAAAACTTATACTCAGAAAGGCTTTATCTTCAGGCAGAAAAAAAGCTAAAAACCTTAGCCAAAGAGGCTAAAGACCTAAACGAAAAGCTTGATAAGATCCTTTCAGCCTTAAGAAGCTCTGCCTTGCAAAAATACCAAGAACGGGAGGCTGAGCTTACATCAAGACTTAGCAGTCTTAATGAGGAAGATAGGCTCAAGCTTAAAGTTTACCTTTTTTATTTGAAGTCCCTGATTGAACAAGGGAGGTTTGAAGAGTTTGAAAGGGAGCTCAAAAAGGACCCCTTCAGAAAGGGTTAGCCTACTCTTTGCCTCAGGATTTGGTATTGGATTTATTCCCCCTATGCCAGGGACTCTCGGCTCCATTGAAGGAATTGTCCTTGCCTACTTTACAAAAGACCTATCCCTTGGACTAAAGCTTATCATTCTCCTTATTATCACCCTTTTAGGCATTATAACCGCAGATGTAGTTAGCAAAGCCCTTCAGGATGAAGACCCTGATGAGGTTGTAATTGATGAGATAGCTGGTTCTTATATATCTGTTTTTGTGGCAAAAAGCCTTTTTGACTTTGCCCTTGCCTTTATTCTATTTAGAATAATAGACATAAGCAAGCCCCCACCTTTAAGAAGGCTTGAGAGGCTGAAGGGTGGTTTAGGGATCATGATGGATGACCTTGTAGCTGGTGTCTTGACCGCTTTAATAGTTTTTCTTATTATCATATTTAAAAGCAGTCTTTGGTAGGATTTAATGCTTTCAGCCCTGCTTTGCATTGGTCATGAGCTAATCTACGGAAGGATTGTCAATCAAAACGCCAAGGTTGCTGGAGAGGCTCTTAAAGCCTATGGATTTAAGCTTGGTGAGATTGTGGTTGTCCCGGATGATATTCCTCTCATAGTTAAAGCCTTGCAAAGGCTTGTTGATGAGTATGATTTTCTTATTGTTTCAGGCGGGCTTGGTCCGACGGATGATGACCTAACCGTGCTTGCAGTATCCAAAGCCTTTGACCTTGAGCTGGAAGAAAGGGCTGAAGTACTCTCAGCTTTACAGAAAAATAGGGAATACGCCACATCCTTTGAGGTGGCAAGGAAGCTTGCTCTGCTACCTAAAGGAAGCATCCTCCTTTCTCAGGACCTTACTATGGCTGGTTTTAAGCTTTTGGTAAAGGAAAAACCCATCTTTTTCCTTCCTGGTGTTCCCTCTCAGTTTGAAGCCTTGCTGAAGGACAAGGTTTTACCAGAGCTCTTGAACCTAAAGGGGGATGAAAGAACAGATGTTGCCATACTTAAGTTTTTTGACCTAAACGAGACGGACTTGAATTCCTTTTTGCAAACCTTCTTGAAAGATGAGATAAAAGAACTTGAAGTCGGCTACTATCCCGAAGGTCCAGAAGTAAAACTTATTTTGCAGGGAAAGAAAGAAGTTATGGAGGAGGTGAAAAAAAGATTGAAAGAGAGGTTTAAGTTTGAATTCCTTGGCGAGGGGGATAA
>CAZJUD010000060.1:0-23234 GCA_964549125.1 uncultured Caldimicrobium sp. | reverse complement strand
GAAACTCTGTAAAAAAATAATCCCCCCCCCCCCCCCGCCAAATCTTTTTGCTAAAAAAAACCGGGGAAGCTTTCTTTTACAACACCCTTCTTGTTTGAAATTCATCTTCCACAAAGGCTTAAGTATGGCTAAACTTAACAATAAATTTTTTTTTTAGAATTAATGACGTATGTCTTCTTTGCTTAAACAAAAATTTAAAGCCTCTCTAAAAAGCTACGGGTTTAAGTTTTTTCTTTCAACCCTTATCTTAGGAGCCTTGGTCTATAGTTTTCTATTTTTCTTGGTAATAGCAGGCTTAGCAAATCTTCACGAACTTTACACCAGAGCTATCATCAAGCAGACAAAGGTTCAGGTTGAAAGTGCCCTAAGTCAAGCTTACGATGAATACTTAAGAAAAAGGGTAGTTCTTAAAGCCGCAAATCCAGCTCTTGAGGAAGAGCTTTTAGAGAGCTTAAAGTCTGAAGCTCAAAGAAAGGTTGAAAGGATAGTAGCTGACCATTCAGTCCCTCAGCTTGGGATTGAACTAATCTTAGCTAAGGAGCTAAAAGGATTAAAGGCCTTTGAGGAAATAGAGTTTAAACCCCTTAACTTTAGGATGTATCTTGGGACATCAAGTAAAGCTTATTATCGTTTCCTTCTTTTACTTTCTGGGATCATCTTTTTATTTTTCACTTTAATTTTGGCCTTAGGACTGTTGATTCTAAGACATCTTTACATTGAATATAGAAAGCCTCTTGATAGTCTTATTCTTCAGCTAAAAAAAGGAGAAGAGCTAAGCTTCACAGGTTACAGTGAGCTTGATGCTTTAGTTTTGGCTATAAAAAACTATACTGAAAGGGAAAAGGAGTTCCTCTCAAGGCAGCATAAGCTTCAGCTTGAGCTTGAAAGGTCGGTTAGGCTATCAGTCATAGGGACGATGGCTGGAGGCTATGCCCATGAGTTTAACAACCTTTTGCAGATGATACTTTTTAACCTTGATCTTGCCGAGAAGGGACTAAAAGAAGGAAACTGTGGCTTGGTTAGCAAGCATTTTGAAAACATAAGGAACATAACTTCCCGGGGTCAAAACTTAGCCCATCGGATTCTTTACCTCACAAAAAGCCTACCAGGTGAAACTTCTTATGTTTGCAAGGAGATAGAAAAATTAATGGATGTTTTTAGGACGATGGTTCCAAGAGATATTGAGCTAAGGTATGAGTTTAGTTGCCCTAAACCTTGTACTGTTCCTCTACCCCCTGATGGCTTAAAAGAGATCCTTGTGAACCTTATCAAGAACGCCGTTGATGCCATCGAGGAGGTAAAAGACAAATTAGAAAGAAAAGAAATCAGGGTTAGTGTGCAAGCTTTAGATAGTAGAGAGATTCTATTAGTGGTATCGGATACGGGATGTGGAATGACCGAAGAAGTTAAGGCAAAGCTTTTTACCCCCTTCTATACTACCAAAGGCTTTGACAAGGGTTCAGGACTTGGTCTTTTTGTTATCTACAACCTTATAACCAACGCCGGAGGTAGGATTGAAGTTGAGAGCGAACCCATGAAGGGTACAACCTTTAAGATCTTCTTGCCAGCTGTTGAAGAGGAAAAGATAGAGGAAAAGATATCAAAAGAAAAAGAAACAACTTCAGCTGAAGCCAAACCAAAAGCGGTAAGGAGGATCCTTGTTGTTGACGATGAAGAGGACATAAGGGAGGCTTTAAAGGATTATTTGGTCGACCTTGGGTATGAGGTTGAAACAGCAGAAAACGGAAAAACCGCCTACGAAGCTCTTTTAGCCAAAGATTATGACTTAGTGCTTCTTGACATGTTTATGCCTGAGATGAACGGGGCTGAAGTTTTGTTAAAGCTAAAGAAGGATGGGAGGGTTCCGTCTTATGTCATTCTCATGACAGGCTATGCTGGCGAGGACACTACAACCATTGAAACACTAAAGCAAGAAGGAATAATAAAGATGATCCTTAGAAAACCCTTTAGCTTTAAGGACCTTGAGGAGATAATAAAGGGGTAGAAAATGTATGAAATACAAAAGTAGCATGAAAATTTTGATTTTTGTGCTGATAACAATTTTTAGCTATATTTTGGAAGCCTACTCCTTTCAGATGTCCATTTTTACTTATGATGTTGTGCCCATTGAGAGTTATCGTGAGGTTAGCAAGGAAAGGCTATGCGAGGAAAAGAGGGTTCTCATCTACGGGATAAGGGCTTATCGAGAGGCTAAGAAGATAAACTGTCCTTCTCAGCTTAGGGTGGTAGGAGGAATTCTATACCTTTCAGAGGTATACAGTTCTCAGGATGTCTATGTTTCCCCTCTTCCTCATCCTGAAAGCCTAAAAAGATACGGTGAGACCTTTGTTGTCTTTTATTCAAGCTATACCTCCTTTTATGTCAAAGACCTAAGAAGACACTTAAAGATAAAAGAGATCGTGCTTTCTAATGTTTACGACCTTGAGAGGGAGCTACCCAAGGCTTTAAGCTTAGGCTATCCCCTATTGCTTCTACCAGACCCCATTCTTTACGACGATAGAAGTACATACATCCTAAAGTATTGGCTGAGGTTAAGACAAAATCACGAGGTAAAGCTTATAGATTTGGCAAACCTTGAGCTAAAACACCCAAATAAAATCCTTCATCTTGTCCCTAAGCAGAAATACCTTAAACTTTTAAAGGAAGTATTTACTAAACCTGAAGTTGAGCGGGGAAAGGTTTACTATGTGGAAGAGTAAGGCTAAGATTTTTTGTCTCCCTTTCTTAACCATGCTTTTTTATTCTTTTATGCCAAGTATCGTTCTTTCTAAGGATAAACCTGAAGAGTTTATAGAGCCCTACGAGTTAGCTAAGGAAGAGACCTTCTATACTAAGGGACTATTTCTTAAAGAGGTGCCCATTGAAGAGAGTCCAGTTCCTGCCTCAGTCTACGAGAGGGAATTTTTAGAGCGCTTTGGGTTCAAAAACATGAGAAGCTTTTTGGATTGTCTCCCTTCCTTTTATCTGACTTCAGGATACGGGGAAAGGTCTATAACCTTTCGTGGGTTTAGGAGCATTACCTCCTCAAGCGTCCTTTTCCTTGAGGAGGGCTTTAGAATTACGAGCCCAGACTATGAAAGCTTGCCCTTAGACTGGTCCTATCCTTTCCTTGATGTTGAACGAGTAGACCTCATGTACGGAGCAGGGGGAAGTATTTACGGGGCAGGCTCCTTTAGCGGGGTGGTAAACCTTGAAAGGAGGCTCACTCCTAAGGAGAAAGAGGTATCTTTAACCCTTGGTGAGCTTAGCGAGATGAGAGCCTTTTTTAAGCTATCTCAAGGACCGATTAGTTTGTCTGGTTATCAAGTGGAAAGGGGAGCAGAGCGTTTAGATGGGGCAAAAAGCTATGAGGTTGATAAGGCAAGGTCTTTATCGGGGAAGCTCCTCTTAGGGCATACTGAAGTTTCTCTTCTCCTGGCAGAAGAAGAAACCCTCATTGAGAGGAAGATGGACGGATCTCCAGACATCTCCCCTAACCTTAAGAGGATGGTCGGTAATAAACTTAAGGTAAGGTTTTATTCCCTTGGCTTAAAGCGGGAAGGGTTCCTTGGTGAATGGAAATGGACGATTAAGCCATCGGTATCTTTGCTTGAAGCTGAAATTCCCTTTTATACGACTACTCCCTATTTACCAGCCTTCAAAAACAAGCTCAAGCCCCAGAGATGGGATCTTACCGCCTATGCCTCAAGGAATTTCCGTGGCTTGGACTTGACCTTGGGCACAGAATGGCAGTTGAGAAGGCTTAAGTCCTATAAGACCGATTTTATATTTAGTCAGGTATTTCCTTATTCTTTTCCCGATGATGAGGACCTCCTTTATGCCTTCTTTTTCTCTGCCGCAAAGACCTTTGGGAGAGCAAGCCTTCACCTTGGCGGAAGGTATGAATGGTATGAAGATTATGCGGGAAGGTTTATCCCAAGGCTTGGCTTTTCCTACAAGCTAAGCCCAAACCTTTCCTTTCTTCTTAGCTACACTGAGGGGGTAAACATCCCCTCCTACTACCATCAAGAGGACCGGATTGTGAGGGGTTATACCTTTAAGAAGCTTTCCTTAGAAAAGGAAAGGACCCTTCAAGCATCCCTTGTTTATTCTGTAAAAAGGAACATCTTCCTCAGAAACACCCTTTTCTATCAGGTGCAGAAGGATAGGATTTGGCACGACCCGCAAGTTCGGACTGAGATAAACCTTCCCAAGTTTGGCGTAAGCGGGCTTGAGTCTGAGCTAAAGCTAAGGCTAAATCAGCATCTTGCCTTTTTAAACCTTACCCTTTTTGATGTTGATGAGGATAAACCAATACCCTTTATCTATGACGGAAATTACATCAACGGCATCCCGCGTTTTATGCTTAAGGGTGGTCTAAGCTTTAAGCTTCCTCTTTTCTATGAAGCTTATCTTTCGCCAAGCTTCAAGATAATAGGGAATACCAAGGGTAAAGATGGTGAAGGAGTTCCTGCCTACAGCGTTTTTGACCTCTATCTACTTTTTAAACCGAAGCCTTACTTTGATTTTGGTTTTCGAGTAGAGAATCTTTTTGATAAACATTATCGCAGGGCTGGTGGTGGGTCAATTGCTGTCCCCTGGGAAGGAAGGAGGGTAAGTTTTGACTTGAATTTTAAGTTTTAGTCTTGAAATTTAAGGTTTAAATGTTTAACTAAAAGACATGTTAGTGAAATTTGGTAGGTTTGAGAAAAAGGGAGCTATTTTCTATGGGATAGTGGAAGGGGATGAGGTTATTGAAATCGGAACCCCTGAAAAGGTGCATAAACTTTCTGAGCTTCGTCCCCTTTTTCCCATCCTTCCTACAAAGATAGTTGCCGTTGGTCTAAACTACAGAGACCATGCCGAGGAGCTTGGCTTAAGCATACCTGATGAGCCCCTTATCTTTCTTAAGCCCACCTCAGCCCTTGTTGGTCCCGAGGATCCTATAATACTTCCTCCAGAGTCAAGAGAAGTCCATTATGAAGGTGAGCTTGCCGTTATTATCGGAAAGGAGCTTTACCGTCCTAAGACTTACAAAGAGGTCGAGGAGGCGATCCTTGGATACACCTGCTTTAACGATGTCACGGCAAGGGATCTGCAAAGGAAGGATGGGCAGTGGACGAGGGCAAAATCTTTTAACACCTTTGCTCCTTGTGGGCCTTACATTGTAAAGGGTCTTGACCCAAGTTCTCAGCAAATCGTCACCAGAGTAAACGGAGAGGTAAAGCAAAGCTCAACGACAGAGAAGTTGATCTTCAATGTTTTTGAGCTTGTGAGGTTTATCAGCCACATCATGACCCTTTATCCGGGAGACATAATCGCCACTGGAACTCCCCCTGGGGTTGGACCTCTGAAGGCTGGGGATGTGGTTGAGGTGGAAATCCAAGACATCGGCGTTCTTAAAAATTACGTCGTAGAATACCAGGGGAAAGCCTCATGATATCCGGGAAAGTAGTCGCTATTTCCATAAGCAAAGAAAAGGGTGTTCCTAAGGAAAACGTGGAAGAGGTAAAAGTCTTAGAAAACTTTGGGATTGAAGCAGATGCCCATGCTGGACCTTGGCACAGGCAAGTAAGCTTTCTTGATTTAAAAACCATCCAAAGGATGAAAGAAATGATCGGTAGGGAGATAGCCTTTGGCGAGCTTGCAGAAAATGTCACAACAGATGTTGATTTAAGCGTCGTTGATGTGGGAGACCTTATTGAGGCAGGCGAATGTTTGTTTGAGGTTACTCAGATTGGAAAAAAATGCCATCACGGCTGTGCCATCTTTCAAAGGGTTGGGAAATGCGAAATGAGAACCCACGGAGTCTTTACTAAGGTGTTGAGAGGTGGAAAGCTAAGAGTGGGGGACCCTCTAAGAATAATAAAAAAGCACAAGGTGAAAGATGGAGCATCTTAAGGAAGGTGAAAAAAACTTCGTTCCAAGGCTTATAGCTTGGGAACTTACAAGGTCTTGCAATCTTGACTGCGTGCACTGTAGGGCTGCTGCTTCTCGTGGTCCCTATGAGGGAGAGCTAACAACGGAAGAGGTCTTCCGCATCCTTGAAGAGATAACTGAGGTTAGCCATCCGGTGATTATTCTTACTGGAGGGGAACCCCTTTTACGAGCAGACCTTATTGACATTGCAAAAAGGGCAAGCGAACTTGGGCTAAAGCCAGTGCTTGCGACAAACGGAACCCTCCTTACGGAGGAGCTTGCCCATGACTTAAAGAAAGTGGGCATTGCGCGGGTTAGCATAAGCCTTGACGGGGCTGATGCTAAAGCCCATGACAACTTTCGTAAGATGCCAGGTGCCTTTGAGGGAGCTTTACGAGGTATAGAGGTTTTAAAGAAGGTTGGGCTACCCTTTCAGATAAACACCACGATAACTGCAGTCAATGCCGAAGAGCTTCCCAAGGTTCATGAGTTGGCAAAGAGGCTTGGAGCTGTTGCCCATCACATCTTCCTTCTTGTCCCCGTTGGGCGAGGAAAGGAGCTATCTCAAGAATCCCTTTCACCTGAAAAGTATGAGGAGCTTCTTCATTGGTTCTACGAACAGAGGGAAAAATCATCGCTTCAGCTTAAGGCAACTTGTGCCCCCCATTACTATCGCATCCTAAGGGAAAGGGCAAGGGCTGAGGGAAAAAAGGTTTCCTTTGAGACCTTTGGTCTTGATGCAGTGACAAGGGGTTGCCTGGCAGGGGTAGGTTTTTGCTTCATCTCTCATACAGGTATAGTTCAGACCTGTGGCTACTTGGAGATCCCCTGCGGAGACCTAAGAAAAAACACCTTTAAAGAGGTTTGGGAAGGCTCTGAGGTCTTCAACAAGCTAAGGGATTTCAGAAACTACAAAGGGAAATGCGGAAGATGTGAATACATAAGGGTTTGCGGTGGTTGTCGGGCAAGGGCTTATGAGGTAACTGGCGACTACCTTGAAGAGGAACCACTCTGCACCTATCAACCTAAGAAGCCTGAAGCCTTAGCCTCTGAGAGACAAGGTCAACAAGCTCCTTAGCCAGACCTTCTTTAGTGAGGTATTCAAAAGGTATGCTTAAGCCTTCTCCGAGAATGAGAAACTTTGAGGCTTTGCTTCCCATGGCGGAGATAGGATTTGCGACAATCAGGTCAAAGCCTTTATCAAGAAGCTTTTTCCTTGCGTAATCTTCAAGCTTATCTTCCTCCTCCAAGGCAAATCCCACCATAAGCTGTTTTTTTCTTTTCTTTTGCAAGGTTTTTGCAATGTCAACCGTTTGAACGAGCTCAATAGTCAAGCTTTGGCCCTTCTTTATCTTTCCCGAGAAGGCTTGTTTGGGTTTGAAATCGCTTGGTGCTCCTGCAAAGATGCAAACATCAACTTCATCAAAGAGCTTTTCGCAAGCTAAGAACATTTCCTCTGTTGTTTTTACTTTGTAGACTTTTGGTTTAGGGATGCCGTGCAAGGGCTCAAGGTTTGGGAATTCTGGTTCATCCTCTCTTCCCCAGACAAGGTAGACTTCACCGCCCCTTGCGTAGACTTCTTTGGCTATTAAGTAGCCCATGCGTCCTGTTGAAGCATTGGTGATAAACCTTACCTCGTCAAGGTATTCCTTTGTTGGTCCAGAGGTGATGAGAAACTTTCTCTGAACCAAATCCTTGGGTTTAAAAAAGGCTTTTACGACCTCGACAATCTCGTCAGGGTCTGGTAGCCTTCCTTCACCAACCTCCCCG
Organism: uncultured Caldimicrobium sp.; assembly: GCA_964549125.1. Taxonomy (GTDB): domain Bacteria; phylum Desulfobacterota; class Thermodesulfobacteria; order Thermodesulfobacteriales; family Thermodesulfobacteriaceae; genus WYEG01. Next base: position 15,545 of record CAZJUD010000060.1, on the reverse strand, counting down.
CAGGCAAGCTCCCCTGCATAAGGGGGGAAAACCTTATAACCAAAGGCTTTTAGGGTAGATAAGTTTTCCTGCACCGCAGGATGGTTGTACATGTTCGTATTCATTGAAGGAAATATGAAAACCTGAGCTTTGGTTGCAAGAAGGACGGCTAAGAGGAGCTCGCTACTTTGTCCGCATCTTAGCTTTGAGATAAAGCTTGCAGTAGCAGGAACTAAAAGTATAAGGTCAGGGAAGCGGGCAAGTTCCACATGAGGAATGCGTCCGTCTGCGGTAAAGAAGTCCCTGTTGGTGTAGCAGGGCGCTCCGCTAAGGGCAGAAAAAAGGGCAGGCTTAACAAACTCCTCAGCCCCTGTTGTTAAAACAACCCTTAAGTCAGCCCCTTCTCTCTTCAGCTTTCGAACGACATCGCACACTTTATAAATAGCAATGCCACCTGAGAGGCCAAGGAGGATTTTTTTCCCGAAGAGCTCACCCTTCATAAATCCTTAGCTTACACCTTGAAGCATGACAACGATCCTTAGCTCCGTTGAGAACATCCCTTCACTTATGATTACAAAGGCAGCTCCTTCAGGGCGCCTAAAGGAGAGAAAGTTTATCTTTGATGAGAAGGCTCCTACCTCTTCCCAGCCCTGAAGACGCATCTGGGTCCGATAAAAATCTATCAAAGCAGAAGATTTTATGTTCCCAGAAAAGACAAGCATCCCAGTTACGACCTTTCCCGTCTTAAGAATAGCGCTTTTATCTGAGTTATAACTAAGCTCGGTCATGACTGGAATATAAGGAATTGGATAGTAGACAGGCGAGGATTTCTCTTTTGGTTGGATGACCTCTACCCTTTCTGGGGACGAGACCTCTACCTTAGGTTCCTCGGCATAAAGATTTGCCCAAGAAAGGCTAAGAAGTAATAAGGCTGAAATTAGGGCTATGAACCTTTTCATCTTGGCACCTCCTTAATAAGAGCTTTATTTGAATTTAACACAACTTCTGATAATCTAAAGACATGAAGTACTACATTGGGACCTCAGGCTGGAGCTATCCTTCCTTTCGAGGTATCCTTTATCCTGAGGGGCTAAAATCTAAGGATTGGCTAAGGTTTTATGCCGAACGCTTTAACACCGTCGAGATAAACGCAACCTTTTACCGCACCCCTCGAAAATCAACCTTTGAGAAATGGCATGCCGAAACACCCCAAGATTTTGTATTTTCCGTTAAAGCACACAAGAGCATAACTCATGTAAAGAGACTAAAGGATGTAAACGATGATCTAAAGACCTTTTTTAATTCTATTAAACCCCTAAAAGAAAAGGGAAGGGTCATTCTTTTTCAACTTCCTCCCTCTTTAACCTTCAACAAGGAGGTGATTGAAAACTTCTTAGCAATGCTTCCCTCAGATTATAAGCATGTGCTTGAGATCAGGAATAAAAGTTTTCATACTGAAGAATTTTTTGAACTTTTGAGAAAAAGAGGGGTCTGTCTTTGCTTTTCCGACTTTGGGGGAAGATACCCTTCATGGGTTGAGGTTATGACGGCAAACTTCCTTTACGTCAGGATGCACGGACGGGAAAAGATATACTTTTCAAACTACAGCGAAGAGGACCTTAAAGAACTTTCTCAAACTATAAAAAGGTTCAAAGCAGATGAGGTCTATGTCTATTTTGACAACACGGGTTTAGGATACGCCGTGCCAAACGCCCTAAGGCTTAGAGAAATCCTTATGATGAATTCTTAGAATTTTTGTTCCCCCGTAAAGATTTTATGAGGCTAAATAAATGGCTTTCTCCTTCGTCTTGATAGAGTTCTTTTATCTCAAGAATTTGTTGTTTAAGCCCTAAAAAAGTATCCACGACTAAGGGGTCAAACTGCGTTCCTTTACCGCTTGTTATGATCTCAAAAGCCGTATCCGTATCCATGGCTTTTCTGTATGGACGGTCTGAAGTAAGGGCATCAAACACATCTGCCACGGAAACGATCCGGGCAATTAGAGGTATGTTTTCACCTTTGAGTCCAAAGGGATAACCCTTTCCATCCCATCTCTCATGATGATAAAGGGCAATCTTTTCCCCTGCCTTTAGATAAGGAATCTTTGTTCCCTTTAGGATCTCTGCCCCAATTATGGTATGCTTTTTCATGATCTCCCATTCCACAGGGGTTAAGCTTCCTGGTTTAAGTAAAATTTCATCAGGTATGCCAAGCTTTCCGATGTCGTGGAGGATGGAACCATATCTTAAAAGTTCTAACTGTCTTTCGCTAAGACCAAGCCTTTCCCCGATGGCTACGCAGTAGAGACTTATTCTCTGAATGTGGTTTCCTGTGTGCTCATCCCTGTATTCGGCTGCCCTTGCTAAACGGTAGACAATCTCAAGGGAAAGCTCTTCAAGTTCCCTATAGGCAAGGTTTAGGGCTAAATTAGCCTTTTTTAGCTCAGCTGTCTTTTCCTTAACCTCCTTCTCAAGCCTTCTTTGATAATCCTTAAGGAAATCGTGATAAAGCTTTGCCTTTGCAAGGGACTTTATACGAGCCTTAAGCTCAGGTATCATAACAGGCTTTGACAGAAAATCATCAGCACCAGCAGATAAACCCTGCAAGCGCACCTCAAAATCGTTAAAACCTGTGATCAGGATAACTCCTAAGTCTATAGTTTCAGGCTTATTCTTTACAATCTTGCAGAGGGTAATTCCATCCATGCGGGGCATTTGATAGTCCGTCAAGATAAGGTCAGGCTTAAAGCTTTCAAGCTTATCCAAAGCTTCCAGACCATCACCAGCCGTCTCCACAAGATAACCCTCTTCCACAAGGCTTTCGCTAAGAAGCTCCCTTACATCTTGGTCGTCATCCACGATGAGAACCTTGATCTGTCTAATCAAATCAGGCTCAAAGTTAAACATAGCTTAACTCTTCAAGCTCCTGAAGGGTATTGATATTTTTAAGGAACTTTGCTTCATCTTCCTTCAAGCTTAGTTTAATTAGTTTATTATAGTTTTCAAGTAAATTTAAAAATTCTTTTATTGATTTTTTCTTTGAAGACTTTATAAACTCTTCAAGATAAGGAAAAAGGGACCTTTTTAGTTTTATCGGGAAGGGCTCAACCTTTCCTTCTATCTCAAAGAGGCAAGCTTCAGCCCTTTGTCTAAGAAGCCTTTCTAAAAGTTCGGTCTTAATCAAAGGTTGGTCGCAGGTTAAGATAAGTATTTCCTCTTCCTTCGTCTCGCTAAGCAGGCTGTATACACCGGCAAGCGGTCCTTCAAAGGGGACAACATCTTGAACTACGGCAATGTTTTGAGGATACCTGTTTTTAGCTGATGCAGATTGAATTAAACTTAAAAGCCTTTCACCCTGTTCAGGGCTTTTCACCGATAAATAGACCTTTAAAGTAAAGGGAAGGACTGCTTCATAAACCCAGAGGATTAAGGGCTTATCTTTAAAAAGTTTAAAGGGCTTATCCCCTCCTATCCTTATTCCCTTTCCCCCGGCTAAGATGCCTATGCACTGGCTAATCCTCATTCAAAAAACCCTTATTACCTTGATCTTACTTCCTCCTTCCCGTTCCTTTATTACTTCAATCCTTGCTGGGAACCTATCCTTAAGCTCCGAAAGGTGGGATATAACTCCAATAATCCGGTCTGCTTTTTGAGAGACCTCAACGAGGGTTTGAACCACCCGGTCTAAGGTTTGGCTATCAAGGTTGCCAAACCCTTCATCTATAAAGAAGGATTGGAAAGGCTTGGTTCCGGCAAGAGCCTGCATCAAGTCGCTTACCCCTAAGGCAAAGGCTAAAACGGCGATAAAAGACTCGCCTCCTGATAGGGTCCTAACCTCTCTTGCCCTACCAGTATAGGCATCAAAGACGTAAAGCTCAAAATCCTTCCGCAAAGCCTCCTCTATTACAAAGCTATACCTACGGAAAGAAAATTCTTGAAGAAAATGGTTTGCCCTCCTTAGCAACCTATCAAGGAAAATAGAAGTAGCGTAGGATTGAAGAGATACAGCCTTTGGGTTCTTACCCGAGATAAGATTGATGATGTGTTCAAGCATCCCTTGTTCTTTACGCAAACTGTCAACCCTTCGGGTAAGCTCCTCAACCTCAACTTTAATAGCTTCAAACCTCCTTAGAGTGTCTTCAATCCTTGCAAGCTCCCTGTCAATTCTTTCCTTTTCAAGCCTTAGTTTCTCAACGTTCTCTTTTAGGTTTTTGAGCTCAACAGAAACCTCATCAAGGCTTTTTTGGGAAAACTCAAGGTGCTTAGTTCTCAGCTCCTCTTCAAGCCTTGCCAAGTCCTCGGTTACCCTGTAGAGATGTTTTTTATAGTCTTCAACCTCCTTCTCAAGGTCTTCAAGGTGGGCTATCCTTGAGAAGGTTTCTTTTAATTCGGAAAGCCTCTGGAAAAGCCCTCTTTTTTTCAGGGAGAAGACCTTTTTTAAAGCCTCCCTATAATGAAAAACCTCCCTTGCAAGCAACATTCTCGTCTCTTCAAGCTTAACCTGAAGCCTGCTATGCCTGTTTGAATTCTCTTCTTTTTGCTTGATTAATTCATTATAGTTCCTCTCAAAGGCAGTGATTTCTTTTTTCAGTTCTGAAAGCTCTTTTTCTATGCTTTCAAGGGATGGCTTTTCTTCATAGCCAAGCTCAGAAAATTTAAATTCAACGGTTTTTAGTGACTCTTCAAGCCTTGCCCTTTCTTGGAGGATCTCTTCCTTCTCTTTAAGAAGATTTTTCTCCTTCTTTTCAAGCACCTCCAATTCCCTCATCAATTCACTTTCAGAATGATTTTGAAATTGTTTAATTCTACCAAATAGCCTTTCTTCAGAGCTTTTTAAAGCAGACCTTAGTCTTTCAATTTTGCCGATTAGCTCTTCTTTAGATTCTATCCTTACCCTTAGAATTAAGCTTTTTCTCTCACCTAAAAGCTCTGCTCTCTTTTCTCTTAACTTTCTTAGCTCCTCTTCAAGCTTAGAAACATCGCCGGAAAGGATGGTTAGCCTCTCAGCATCCTCCTTGCTTAGGCTTGCCTTACGGGGATGGTAGGTTGACCCGCAGAGGGGACAGGGGTCACCTTCCTTTAATTTTTCTGAAAATCTTTGTAGAAGCTTCAGGTCTTGTAAAGCATCACACTCTTCCCTTTTTTTATTAAGCTTTTCTTCAAGGTCTTTAATTCTTGCCTCAAGCTCCTTTGTGTCTTTTTCAACCTCTTCAAGTCTTTCAATGTCTTGATACTCCTTCTCAAGCCTTTTAAGCTCAAAGATAATGTTTAAAGCATCCTTTTCTCCCCTTATCCCTTCAACCTCATCAAGTAGCTCCTTTAGTCTCCTTCCTAAGCTTCCAAGCTTTTCATTAGCTTCTCTTTCTCTTTGCAAAAGCTTAAAAAGGTCTTCAAGCTTTACCTTCCTTTCCCTTAAAATTAGAACCCGCTCTCTTTCTCTTTCAACTTCGCTTAGCCTAACATTTATTTCTCTAAGAGCTATCCCTACCTTTTCAAGTTCGGCAAGTGTCTCCTTTTCTAAGCTTTTTAACCTTTTTAGCTCTTTCCATCGGTTTTTTAGGTCCTCGTAATAAGGCAAAACCTCCTTGAACGCCCTAAGCCTTGCCACCTCCTTTTCCTTCTCCTCAAACCTCTCTTTTTTTCGTAAAAGTTGGCTTTTTTCTTCTTCTAACTCTTTTTTTCTTTCAAGAAGAACGTAAAGGTTTTCTAATCTTTTTAAGGCTTCTTCTCTGTGTTTTAGCGTCTCTTTTAGGTTTTTCTCCTCATGATGGAGCCTTCTTAAATCTTCTTTTGCTTTTTCTATTCTTTCTTTTAACTCCTCTAAGCTTTTGACTTCGCATGACCTGAGAAGGGTTGAAAGTTCGGTGTTCAATTTATCCAACTCGCCCTTTAGTTCCTTGTTTTTCTCTTTCAAATAGTCTTCAAGCTTTGAGAAGATTTCAAGCTGAAAGAGCCTTTCAAAAAGGGACATTCTTTCCTTTTTCTCAGCAAGTAAGACCTCGCGGTATTCACCTTGGGGAAGGAGTAGCACCTTCTTAAACTGTTTAGCATCGAGCTTAAGTATTTTTTTTAACTCATTGTTTACATCTGAAAGCTTGTTTGAATGGAGCTTTCCATTTATCCAAAGATGGGCTTCTTGACCTTTGAGAGCCAAGGCTGGAAGCCTTCTTAGAACCTTTACCTCATCCTTTCCAAGAAAAAACCGAAAGCAAACCTCAGGAACTAACTTATCCCCTTCTTTTATATAATGAGAGATGAGATGTTCTGCTTTTCTTTCCGGGAAGCTTGTCTCACCGTAGAGGGCAAAGAGGATGGCGTCAAAAAGAGTGGTTTTTCCTGCTCCGATCTCGCCAAAAATCAAGAAAAGCCTGCTATCCTGTAGAAGCCGAAATTCATCTTCGGATATGGTAACTCCTAAGTAGGGACCAAAGCCTTTGATAGTAAGCTCTAAGGGAAGCATCTAAAAGACTTCTATTTAATCTTTCCTTTATACTTTCTGTTAAGCTCCCTTTCAAGTTCTCTCCGCTTGATATCCTCCCTTCGGTCGTGGACCTTTTTTCCTCGTGCAAGGGCTAACTCTACCTTGGCAAAGCCCCTGGCATTAAAGTAAACCTTTAGGGGAATAAGGGTATAGCCCTTTAGTTGCACCTTCCCAGCAAGTCTTTTTATCTCCCTCTTGTGAAGAAGGAGCTTTCTTGTCCTCGTTGGGTCAGAAAGCTTTGCTTCCCTGCTGTGGGGGTAGGGACTTATGTGAAAGTTATAGAGATAGACCTCGCCATCAACCACCCGGGCAAAGGCGTCAGAGAGATTTGCCCTGCCTTCCCTTAAAGACTTTACTTCCCAGCCTTCAAGCACAAGACCAGCTTCATAGGTCTCTTCAATCTCATAAAGATGGCTTGCCTTTCTGTTGGTGCAGACGACCTTTTTTATTCCCTCTTTCATACTCTTTAAAGATAACATCAAAGTGCTAAATTAAAAGGCGTGGAAAGCCAAAGAAAGAACCAAATTCTTCCCCCAAAAGAGGTCCTTGAGAGCTCCTTTCTTGCCGACCTTCATATCCACAGCAAGTATAGCCGAGCAAGCTCAAAAACCATGGAACCAAAGACCCTTTGGGAAGTAGGAAAACTCAAAGGGCTTTCAGTCATCGGAACAGGTGATTTTACCCATCCAGCATACCTAAAAGAGCTAAAGGAACTCCTTGAGTATGATGAAAAAAGCGGGCTCTATATCTACAGGGGCTCATCTGGGGAGCCTCCTTATTTTGTGCCAACAGCTGAGATATCCCTCATCTACTCTACAAAGTCTAAAACAAACCGAAGAGTTCATCTTATTCTTATTGCTCCAAATTTTGAGGTTGTGGAGGAGATAAACAAACACCTTTCAAAGCTTGGCAACCTTCTTGCCGACGGGCGTCCAACCTTCGGGGTCCAAGCGGAGGTTTTGGTTTTAGAACTTATGAAGATCTCACCCGAGATTATGATAATTCCTGCCCATGCCTGGACCCCTTGGTATTCCGTTTTTGGAGCCTTTTCAGGCTTTGACACCCTTGAAGAAGCCTTCGGTTCCGCAACACCATACATTTTTGCCATCGAGACCGGGCTTTCTTCTGACCCGGAGATGAACTGGCGCATTTCAGCCCTTGATACGATTGCCCTTGTCTCAAACTCTGACGCTCACTCTCCCTCAAAGATTGGAAGAGAAGCAACCGCCTTTTTCTTACCCCTAAGTTATGAAAGCATCCTACGTGGGGTTAAAGATGGGAAAATTGCCTACACCATTGAATTCTATCCTGAAGAAGGTAAATACCATTACGACGGGCATAGAGCATGCGGAGTATCCCTGCATCCAAAGGAAACAAAGCTCAATAGTGGGAAATGCCCTAAATGCGGAGCACCCCTTACCATCGGCGTCCTCCATCGCATAGAAGACCTCGCTGATAGAGATGAGGACTACATTCCCCAGAATAAACCCTATTCCGTCCATTTAGTTCCCTTGTTAGAAATCCTTGCCGAGGTCTATAGTGTTAATGTCTCAACCAAAAGTGTTGAAAAGCTTTACCGAACAATCATTGACCGAGTAGGGACGGAATTTGACATACTTCTGAAAAAACCACTTCACGAGCTAAAAGAAATACTTGACGAGAGGCTTGTTTTAGCCCTTTCCCGAATGCGGGAGGGGAAAGTTTTTGTTCAGCCAGGATACGACGGTGTCTATGGGAAGGTCTTGGTCTTCCCCCCTCAGGATGTTGAAGAAAAAACAAAGGCATCAGGGCAACAATCTCTATTTACAGGAATAATAGGCTCTACCACTTAAGAAACGACAAATTTGTCGAAAAATCTGCAAAGAATATTACTGTTTGATCTGTTTTAATAGGGCTTTTACTTGCCACGGATAGCAAGGCACCTCCATATGGAGCAAAAATGGATATTGAAAGAGCCCCAATCTCCTTTACTAAGGTATAAATTTTGCATATAAACTTATATAAAACACAAAGGGGGTTGCCTATGAAAAGGGTGATTTTTTTATTCCTTTGGCTTTTGGTGGTTGCACTTCCACAAGGCTACGCCAAAAATGTAGACTTAGGGGTTTCTATTTCTGATGGAAAGGTCAGAAGCTTTTATTTAGCCATCGGCGATTATTTTAGAGCTCCTGAGGAGGAAATCATCATCATAAAAAAGAGGTATCCGGTAATTGTCGAGGATGAACTTCCTGTCCTTTTCTTGATTGTAAGAGAAGCAAGGGTTTCTCCAGACATAGTTATAAGGCTAAGACAAGGAGGTTATTCATGGGTTGAAATCATGCTCCGCTTTGGCTTAAGACCAGAGGTGGTGTTTGAAAGGTATGTTATCTATGGTCCTCCTTACGGTAAAGCTTGGGGACATCGTAAGCATCCTAAAAGGAAGATTGTCTTGACCGACTACGACATAATCGTCCTCTCAAACGTAAAATTTATCTCTGAATACTATCAGGAGCCACCTGAGGTTGTTATCAAGTATAAGGAACGGCACCCACGCTTCGTTGATGTCCATTATTTAGTGTATGAAGAAAAGAAGGGAAAAAAGAAGGAAAAGGAAAAGAAAAGAGGAGGTAAAGAGATTTAAAACGAAAAAGGGGCCCAAGGGCCCCCTTTTTTGTTAGAAACTAACTACTTTTAGAAACTACTTTTTCTCAGCTGGCTGTTCAGCGGGTTTTTTCTGCTGGAGCCTGCTGTTCAGGCTGAGGAGCAGATTCATTCCCTGCAGGCTGAGCGGGTTGAGTTGCAGGAGCTTGCTCAGTCTTGGGAGCCTCTTCCTTCTTTTTGCAACCAGCCGTTAGACCTACCATACCAGCAACAGCTAAGGTAAGGACTAAAGAAAGCACCTTCTTCATAGCTAATTCCTCCTCCCAAAAAATTTTTTTTATTAATCATCCTACGCTTTTACAAGTTGTCAAGAGGAGAATTTTTTAAATCAGTTCTCTTTCTATACGCAAGGATTTTTCCAAAGTACACTCGCAGACCCTTTCAAGTTCCTCTGGTTTTATCTCTAAGACTTTTAACAGGTCGTCGTGAATGGTGTAGTAAAAGCTGTCTATTCCACTATAAAATCCGATCAAATTGGCGATCGCATTTGCTAAGGCAACTATGGCTGAGAGCTTCCTTTGGACCATTAAGCTCTCGTCATGATGAGCCCTTACCGAAAACACTACATCTTCAGGGAATTCCCACCTTTTTAGAAGCTCTGACCCCACAAGACCATGGTCCACCCCAAGAACAAGCCACTCAACCTGCATAAAGGTCCATTCAGGGTTTTCTTTAATAGTGTTTTTTAAATGTTCAACTTCAATCTTAGTGTAAAGATCAAGCACAATCTTTCCTATGTCATGGAGTAGACAGGCGAGGTAAACCCTTTCCATAAAGCTTTGTGATGTCCCTATTCTTTTTGCCAAAAGCTCGCCAGCAATTCCACAAGAAATAGAATGGAGCCAAATTGTTTTTGCACTCACACCATAACCAATCATCTCTTTGTCTAAATACTTTCCTGCTACTGCTGAAAGAAGGATAAATTTGATTTGGTCTACGCCAAGGTATAGAAAAGCCTGCGCTATGCTTTCTACTTTCCGCGGCAGAGCATAAATCGCAGAATTTACGATCTTAAGAAAGTTTGCGGCAATCCCAGGGTCAGTCTTTATAACTTCTTCAAGCTTACGATAATCAACATTTTCATCTCGCAACAACTCAAGAGCCTTCTGGGCTGCCTTAGGAAAGGTTGGGATCTGGTCTACCTTAGAAAAGATTTTTTCAAGAAGAAGCTCTTTACCTAAAGACACAAAAAACCTCCGTTAAAGAGAATTCTAATAGTATTAACAGAACTATCAACCTCAACCAAAACAAAGGTAGGTTTGAATATGAACTCGTGGAAAGTCTCAACTCTTACTCGTTTTCTAAGAAAATTCTTTGCTAAGCTAACGTTTTCCTCCATTAACTTAAAGTCATTAAGACCGCTTTTAAACTTGCTTGCGCCAGCTAATACCCAGGTAAGACCCTTTAGGTCTTCATTTTTCTCCCTTAACTCCTCCCAAAAGTACTCCAAAAGCTCTTCACCTGAAAAAACTATAGTATCCTCAAACGAAATGGTTTGATTTTTGCGCGGAAAAAGAAAAAAGACTAAGGCTGAAAATCTGGTTTCTTTATTCAAAGCTCCAAGAATGACCCCAGCCCCTGCTGGACCTGCATGTAAACACACTTTCTTATCTTCCATAATTCTATAAGTGCCTACTGGGACAAAGACCCTCATCTTTCTACCCCTCAAAAATTCTTATTTTTTTAACTTCCCCTTGCACTACATCAAGCTTGGAAATTTCGCTCAAAGCCTTAGAAACAAGCCCTTCTTTCGTCTCATGTGTTAGCATAACAATGGGAACAGTTCCTTTCCCCTTCTGTCTCCCAATCTGAACAACTGAAGCTATGCTAATCCCATACTTGCCCAGTATACCAGATATTTTTGAAAGCACCCCCGGTTTGTCTACAGCTTGAAACCTAAAGTAATACCTAAACTCGCACTCCTCAAATGGTTTTATTTTTTCTAACTTTTCTTCCTCATGCTGAGGGTAGCTTATTAACCCCCGCTTTCCCGTGGTTAAGAATTCTATTGCATCTACAATATCGCTCACCACCGCACTTGCCGTAGGAGCACCACCAGCACCAAGACCGTAAAGAAGAATGTCTCCCACAAAATCACCCTGTATGTAAAAAGCATTGTAGTTGAACCTGACAGAAGTCAAGATGTGCTTTTCCGGGATAAGAGCAGGATGAACCCTTATTTCATATCTTTCTTTATTTTCCTTGGCAATAGCCAAAAGCTTAACTATGTATCCAAACTGCCTTGCAAACTCAAGGTCAATAAGCTCAATCTTATCTATACCCTCAACGTAAACCCTATCAAAGGGTATAAAAAAGTTAAAAGCAAGGCTTGCAAGAAGAGAAAGCTTGTGAGCCGAATCAATACCCTTTAGGTCCAAGCTTGGGTCAGCCTCAGCAAACCCCTTCTCTTGAGCTAACCGGAGAGCTTTAGCAAAGTCCATCCCCTTTTCAAGCATTTGGGTAAGGATGTAGTTGGTTGTGCCGTTTGCTATCCCTACTATCCGTTTGATTTTGTTCCCAACCAAAGCCTCCTTCATCGTTTTGATGATAGGGATGCCACCTCCCACCGAGGCTTCAAATCCAAGATAAAGCCTTCTTTCGTTAACTAAGGAAAAGATCTTCTCCCCCCTTTCCGAGAGAAGAGCCTTGTTTGCCGTTACCACAGCCTTGCCTCTATCAAGGGCAGAAAGGATAAACTCTTCGGCTGGTTTTATCCCCCCCATCAACTCGCAAACTATGCTTATCTCCTCATTCTCAAGGATTTCTTTTGGGTCAGTAGTTAACAATTTTGGGTCTACGGGTAAATTTCTCTTCTTCTTTAAATCCCTAACCAAAACCTTTACAATAACAGGCAAAAAACCTGTTCTTTCAACTATGTTTTTAGCATTTTCGGTCAAAAGCTTGTATACCGCCTGTCCAACGGTGCCAAACCCAAGAAGACCTATTTTAATTTGTTTCATAAGTTGTCCCCTATCCTTTAAGGTCGATGAGGATTAAAGTTTGATACTTAGGGTCTGGAGGAGAGGAAGGCTCAGCAAAGGCAAATTCAGCTTCCATCCTTTGCGCTAAATTTTCTACAAAGCTTTCTATGAAAGAGGCTTCAACAAGATAGGTAGTCTTAGCAAGGACTGTAAAGTTTTCTTTCAGAGCTTCCTTTAGTTCCTCTCTAAGGTAGCAGCGCTCCCCCCTTTTTTCCATAAGCATCGGAAAAAGCCTTTTCCATTCCTTCTTCGGGATAGCCTTAAACCTAAACTCCTTGGTCAAAAGCCATTGAGCTAAAGAGGTAAGGACAATTGCCGACCAGGTGAGGTTTACAAGGTCAAAATTTCTGTTTGGTTCTAACATTTCTTTTATAATAGGTCCCATCCCGCCAAAGGCTTTGTCTAAAAGGGTTGCAAGATAGCCCACCTCCTCTACATACCTCCAGACCATCTTGACCTCGGATTCTCTCGAAAAATACGTGTATTCTTCAGCCGTGCCAATTCTTTCCGGTTGAAAGAGCTTAATTTGATTGAGGTTTTTAACCAGGATGCCCTTGATGTAGCCAGAGTAAGGTTGGTCAAGATAGCGTAAAAAGGTTTGGTCAAAGTCTTTACTGTTTAGGATCCTCATGGCAAAGCGTCTAAGTTCTCTCAAAGCTGTTTGTCCAACTCGAAAGATCTCCTCAAGGTAGTAATTGGCAAGGAATTCCTTTGCCAAGTCAACCCGTCCATGGGATAGATAGTCAAGCCCAAGGTTTAGACTATGCCATAGCTTCTTAGTTGCCTCTTCCATTTCCTTTAAGCCATCTATTACCACAAAATCAGCGATGACAAGCTTTGTAGTAAGATAGGCAAGCTCCCTTTTAATCCTGTTTAAGACCAAAGGATCCGTAATCTCCGCTAAGGCCCTTTCAATCAGAAAGCCCCTATCCTCAACGGGGACCAAAAAGAGAGGATGCTCAATCTCCCCTTCGTAAGGAAGGGCTAATTTTTCTTCTACGGGTGTGATTTTTTTGGGGTGAAGAGGACTATAGATTTCAAGAGCGGAAAAGTAGTCAACTAAACCCTCGTCTTCAAGCCTTGCGTTGCGAAACCTGTAAGCACACTCCTCAACTTCAATGGGAATTTCCCAGATAACGCTTTCAAGCAAAGAAAAATACTGTTCAGGCATCTCCTCCCGCAAAATCTCAATCATGCGCCGAAAATAAAACTCAAGCTCCTCTACTTTAAAGTCAATAAAATAGACATCATCGAGGGTATAGGGAGGTAGCCAGTCGTAAGCCTCAAGCAAATCTACATCATCCGGTCTCTTGTAAACCTTGATAAATTTTTGGAAAAGAGCGATCAAAAAATCCCAATCCGCAACCCTAAGCCATTCTAAAACTTTATCTTCCCCGGCAGAAAAGAGAAGGATTATCCAGCTTGCCACCCTTTCAGCCTTGATCCTATCCTTATACCAGGCATCAAGGTCAAAGAAAAACTGAACCTGGCTTCCTTTGGCATAGGACAAAATCTCAACGGCAAGGTCAAGAGGAGAAGCCTTCATAGTGAAGAATAGCTCCGCTGGATGAAGGTTTTTCACTACGCCTTCTGGGTAGGGAGAAAGAAGGATGACCCGAGCCTTATTCTCCCAAGGCGTAAGTCTTACTACCTCAAGGACTTCATGAAACTTGAGAGGCGCTAAAAGATTGGCTAACTCGTCATCCTTCTTTTTTAAAAGCTCTTCAATAGTAATACCAAGAGGTTCAATCTTCAACAAAGAAGGCTGATTCATAATGTCTTACCACACTCTCCTTTTCAAGGTCTACTACCAATACATCATACCTAAATTCCTTTATTCTGTCCATGAGATTTTTTTCTTTTACGCAAAAGAGCTTGCTTGCCTCAATGAGCCTTTTTCTCTTGAAGTAGTTCACCTTATCCTCTGGAAGGATGCCATCCTTCCCAAAGAAACAAGCTTTAACCTCCACAAAAACAAGCGTCCCCTTTTTTTCAGCGATAAGGTCTATTTCCCCGATTTTTGTCCTAAAATTCTTACAAATGACCTTATATCCTTGCTTTTCAAGATACTTTTGAGCTATGCTTTCTCCCAATCTACCTTTTAGGGCTCTTTTTTCGCTAACCATTGAGCAAAGCACTGGTAAGATGTGCGATGTATTGGGGATGGCCCGAGTTTCTTAAGGGCTGAGATATGATCCTTGGTAGCGTATCCTTTGTGTTTGGAAAATCCGTATCCAGGATAGAGCCTGTCAAGCTCCTCCATAAGCCTATCCCTTTCCACCTTAGCAAGGATACTTGCCCCGGCGATGTTAAGGCTTAACCTATCACCCTTTACTAAGGCTTTCTGAAGACCTTTAAAATTCGGTAGTGTATGTGGTCCGTCAATCAGGACAAGGTCAGGCTTGGTAAGCCCTTGAATAGCCCTTTCAATTCCGAGGAGAAAGGCTTTAAAAATTCCAAGCCTTTTTATCTCCTCTACCTCAACCAAAGCAAAGCTGAAGCTAACGGCGACCTTCTTTAACTCCTCCGCTATTTTCTCCCTTTGCTTTGGGGTAAGCTCTTTAGAATCCTTAAGAAGGGGATGATGATAATCCTTGGGAAGGATAAGACCTGCAACGAGTAAAGGACCAGCTATTGCACCACGCCCAACCTCGTCAATGCCAGCTATGGCGCGATAGCCAAGAGACCAGTAGGCTTTTTCTACAGGTTCAATGCTATTCCATGACCTTTTGGTCAAAACGCTCTTTGAGCCTGGCAGATTTACCTGCCCTCTCCCTTAGATAGTAAAGTCTTGCCCTTCTTACCTTTGCCCTCTTAACTATTTCAATCTTTTCTATCCTCGGTGAGTGTAAAGGGAAGGTCCTTTCAACTCCAATCCCGAAGGAGACTTTCCTTACAGTAAAGGTTGCGGATGTGCCTGAACCCCTTCTTCTTATTACGACCCCCTCAAAGACCTGAATCCTTTCCTTCTCTTCACCCTCTTTAAGTTTAAAATGAACCCTAACTGTATCCCCAGGAGAGATCTTAGGAAGGTCTGTTCTCAAGTATTTCGCTTCTACCTCACGAATGAGAGGATGCATATCCCATCGCCCCCTAAAAAATTTTAAGCTATTTTAGCATGATTCCAGGAAGTGTCAATTAATGTGTAAAGATGTTTTGAAAATTCCTATAGACACACCTCCCCTCTTGAAGGAGCTTCGGCAACCGATGAACCTAAGGAGACCCTCCGACTTTGCTCAGGGCAACGTAAAAAAGGGGTCGCCCTTCGGGGCGTAAGTCCCAAAAGACTATGCTCTTTCCAAATTTTGCATCTCAAACAAAGGATTTTTTGAAAAGACTAAGTATTTGAAGGAAAGATTAAAAGGCTCCTACCCTGCCCTGCTAAGGAATTGCGAGGCATCCCTCATGAAACCTTTTGGCTTGCCCTTTGAGATACCAAAAAAGGTTGCTTTGCGATAGTGATCT
>CAZJUD010000059.1:0-5049 GCA_964549125.1 uncultured Caldimicrobium sp. | reverse complement strand
CGGGAGAAGCTTCGCCTGGCGCGAATTTGGAGCACGAAAAAAATTTTTCAAACCCCCCCCAGCCTCTGCTATATCTTTGGCTTAGTGTAAAATTACGAAAAAGCCCGAAAGGCTACTACGGCAAGGATGAACAAAAGAGTAGGACGAGGAACTTGAGCTAATGGAGTAAGATTTTCATGGTAAAAATAATAATAGAAAACAGAGTAGTAGCAGGGTATATGCTTTTCCACGCTTGG
The DNA here is from genome assembly GCA_964549125.1 of uncultured Caldimicrobium sp. Lineage (GTDB taxonomy): Bacteria > Desulfobacterota > Thermodesulfobacteria > Thermodesulfobacteriales > Thermodesulfobacteriaceae > WYEG01. The sequence goes on along the minus strand of CAZJUD010000059.1, from coordinate 4,813 downwards.
AAAGGGGCAAACTTTGATGGGGGACGCTTAGCTACGCTATCTTTTTAAATGGAGGTTCATTTATGGTAATTGAAGAGATGACATCAAGAGAGTTTGAATTTTATCTTCAACAAAAGGACAAAGTGATAATTCCCATAGGGTCCATAGAAGCACATGGACCTCATCTACCCTTGGCAACAGACCTTTACACCATCTATGAGCTTTGCAAACTCGCCGTGAAGGAAATAGATGCTCTTCTTGCTCCGCCTATTTACTATGGGGTTTGTAGAAGCACTCATGGACTACCTGGGACGATTAGCATAAAGGGCGAAACCCTAAAACAGCTTATCCTTGACATCCTTTCCGAATTATATCAATTTGGTTTAAAAAAATTTATAATCCTCACTGGACACGCTGGCGGAACTCACTTTTGCTATCTTGTTGATGCCAGCGAAGAATTCGTAAGAAGTCACCCAGAAACCAAGGCGTTTGTTGCTAACATCTGCGACCTCTTAAAAGATGCCTTTTCTGAGTTAAACATTCCGTCTTCAGATTCTCACGCAGGTGACTGGGAAACCTCTCTAATCCTTTATCTCAAACCCGATTTAGTAAAAGAAGGTGGTTTTGAGGACTATCCAAAGTTCCCAAAGCATTGGATTGTTCCCAATAAGAAGGATTTTTGGAGCTCAGGCATCTGGGGGAACCCAAAGCTTGCCAGTGCCAAGAAAGGAGAAATCTTGGCTCAAAAGTTTGTTTCCGCTTTAAAGTCAGCCTTGGTTGATTTTTAATAGCTTTTACCAATCGGGGAGATAAGTTCATATATATCTGGAGGAGACCTTTCCTTCTGTTTGAAATATATCTATTTAGCAACCGCTTTTTGATAGATTTGCCTTTCAATACATTACTTCATAAGGGCTTTCCAGATAATAAAGGGCACGGTTTATTTGGGCTTCTGAGCCGATGAGCACAAGAAGGTCCCCTTCTTTTAAAACAGTGTTAGGCTGAGGATTTACTATTAGTTCATCGTCCCTTTTTATGGCGATAACTGTTGCCCCGGTTTTTGCCCTTAAATTAAGAGCTCTTATGGTTATCCCAACAAGAGGATGACCAGACTTTACAAAATAAGTCTCAAAGGTAAGCTTTTTAATGAGTTCCTCTGGATGAACCTTCTTCAATTTTGTGACCATCTCTTTTCTCAGGGCCTCGTAATGCTCGCTTTTTAGGTTTGAAACAAGCTCGTTTATCACATTGACAGGGGTTTTGAAATAGCGTAAAGTTTTCTCAAAGAGGGCAATTGAGGCCTCGTATTCCTCAGGGATTACCTCATCTGCCCCAAGCTTTAAGAGTTCATCAATTTCAGCAACAAACTTTGTTCGCGCAATGATAAATATGTTGGGGTTCAATTCCTTGGCAATTTTTACTACCTTTCTCACCGCAACAGGGTCTGTAATAGTTGTTAACAAAAGCTCAGCAGATTTTATGCCGTATCTTATGAGAATTTCCGGGTTTGTGGCATCACCAAAGAATATGTGTTCCCCTTTTTTGCGATAGTGCTTAACGGTATTGGGGTTTAGCTCTATGACCACATAAGGAATGTTTAAAAGTTTGAGTGCTCGAGCTACATTCCTCCCGCAGATTCCAAACCCGAGGACAATTGCCCGATGAAGGTGTTTTAAATGGGGCTTTTCATGATCTCTTCTAACAAGCCTTATGTGTTTTGCCCGGAAGGTTTTTAAAAATCTATCGGTCAGTCTATCTGCTACTCCTATAACAAAGGGAGTGAGAAAGAGGGTTAATGCAGATGAGGCTATAAGGATTTGAGAAACATTGGGGCTCAAAAGGCGAAGCTTTTCACCCTCAAGAAGGAGAACAAAGGAAAACTCTCCAATCTGGAAAAGATAAAAGGAGGATAAAAGGGCTGTGCGGAGGTTTTTGTTGAGAAGATATACTACCATGAAAACCACTAAAGTTTTTACCACAAAGATAAAAAGTAGAATAATTAAAGCCTGAAGTGGATTTTCAGAAATAACGGAAATAGAAAGGAGCATTCCGATGGTGATAAAAAAAAGGGCCATAAACAGATCTTTTAAAGGTTTTACTTCAGCGATGGTTTGATAGGCATATTCTGATTCTGCAATAGCAAGCCCTGCAATAAAGGCGCCAAGCGAAAGGGACAACCCAAGCTTATGGCTAAAAACAGCAACCCCAAGGGATATGAGAAATATGCTTATAAGAAAAAGCTCTCTTGAACCACTTTTAACCACCAATCCAAGGATGAAAGGAATAATCTTTGAGGCAAGGATAAGAAGAATAGCTAACACTCCAAAGGCTTTTAAAATTTCTAAAAAAGCTTCTGAAAGGACTAAACCACGGTCAGAAAGCATAGGAAGAAGGAGCATGGCTAAGACAACCGATAGGTCCTGAAAGATTAGAATGCCAAAAATATACCTACCATGAGGTGTGTTCAATTCGCCCCTATCGGTTAAAATCTTTAGAACCACCGCGGTGCTGCTAAAGGAGATGAAAAGGCCAAAAAAGATGGCAACCTTTACGTTTATATCAATGAGTAAGAAATACATTAACCCAGAAAAGAGTGAGGTAAGAACCACCTGCAGCAACCCTGCGAGGAAGACCTCTTTTCGGTAAGCTAAAAGCTTTTTTATCGAAAACTCGATACCGATAACGAACATAAGGAGGATGATGCCAATTTCAGCGATGCTTTCTACCGTATGTGGGTCTTTGATTAGATTGAAACCTGATGGTCCGACGAGGAGTCCTGCGCATAAGAAGGCGGTTAAAACTGGAAGCCTAAGCTTCAAGAAGAGGAAGGCTAAAATCAACGCAAAAGCAAAGGCTAAGACTATAGCATTAAGGATTTCAATAAGCATGTCCCTTTTAGTTAAGCCCTAAACTTTCTTTTATTCCGGTGATGATGTATTCTACCGCAATGCTTGCAAGGATTAGCCCAAGTATTCTCACCAAGGCTTTAGTACCCGTCTCGCCAAAAAATCTAAAGATGTAGCTTGCAAAGAAGAAGATAAGCAGAGTAGAAAGGGAAACAAGGGCGATTACCCCTAACAACCACAGCTTTCTTTCCCAGTCTATTCCTTCAGATAGGATGACCGTAGTTGTTATTGCTCCTGGTCCTGCTAAGTAGGGTATCCCAAGGGGGACGATGGATACATCTTCTCTTTCTTTCCATTTTTCGCGCTCTTCAGGCGTTTCTTTTATGGCTCTTGTTCGAGCATAAAGCATGTCAATTGCTGTTAGTATAAGAAGTAAGCCCCCAGCCACCTTAAAGGCAGAAAGGGATATGTGGAAAATCTTAAGAAGATTTTGTCCAAGGAATAAAAAGAGAGCTAATACGATAAAAAGAGTTAAACTCGCCCTAAGAGCCGTAAGCTTTCTTTCTTTTTCTGATGCCCCTTCTGTTAAAGTTAGAAAAAATGGCGCACCACCAATGGGGTCAACCACTGTAAAAAGGGCAAGAAAGCTTTTGATTAAAAAGCCTATCTCCATCGTTTAGTAAGATAAAGCATTATCCCTGGAATGGCAGAAATTAAAATAATAGAATAACCAAGGATCCCAAGGGCAACCCCATACTCAAGTGGATAGCCAAGAAGGTAAAGAAAATAGCTTAGCGTGCCTTCTCTTACTCCAAGCCCTGAGATGCTTATAGGGAGAGCCGAGAGAAAGCTAACCATGGGTATTACGACAAACAAAACCCTTAAGGGGAGATTTAGGACAAGGGCTTTGCTTAAAAAAACATACTGGAGCACAAAGAAGACCTGGACAACGAATCCTAAAGCAATAGGTATTAGGTTTTGTGGGAAAAAGAGAGGCTTTAAGGCTTCAGGATTTTGTATTTTGGGGAAAATTTTTTTCCCAAGAATGTTTATGAGAAAAAATCCTAAAATTGCCGAGTATATGATTAAGAAGAGAGTTTGTTTGAAAGACTGAGGCAAGAAGTCACCAAATAAAGGGAGGCTAAAGGATAAAATGAGGATTATGCCGAACAAACCGTAGCCTCTGTCAAAAAGGAGGCTCATGCTTGCTTTTTTCCAGTGTAGCCCCTCTTTGATTAGTAAGCCAGCCCTAAGGGTATCCCCTGCAACGATTCCAGGAAAAACGGTATTCAAGGAGAGGCTCATGAGATAGCCTTTCAAGTAAAAGCTTAAAGGTTTCTCAAACCTCCATACTTCGCAGATCTTTTTCCAGCGAAGCGCAACCAAACTTTGAAAACTCACCACGCAGACAAAGGCTAAAAAATAGTGAATAGGGGATAGGTTTTTCAAAACAAGAAAAAGTTTATCCCACTCGGTCTTTTTAAATAAATAAAAAAGCAGGCTAAAACTTATGATGACCCTTGTCAGAAAAAGGATGGCTGATTTTATTTTTTTCTTCATTTTGTTAATTTTTAGCTATTATTCCTCGGTGGAAAAACCCTGAAGTAGGTAAGGTATGGGCTTGTAGGGTGCATAAAGGGATTTTCGATGATGGCTACAAGCTCATTCTTTGGAGTAGTAAGGCGAATGTACTTTTCAGTGGGATTAAGGGAGAGTTTTTGAAAGCGAACCCAAGAGAGAAAAGAAGAGGTTGGAATTCTAATCCCAGCCCTAATTTTTTGGGCAAATTCTTCGTTTACGATTACCTTTGGTAAGAATTCTAAAGCCTTCTCAAGAGGGATAATCCTTTTTTGCAGAGAGGTCCTATCTTCCTTAGCTAACCGTTTAACCTCATCAAGGCTTATAGCTTGGTCAAGAGTAAAAACGGATTTTTTTAACCTAACTAAACTTTTAAGCGCCGCTCCGCATCCAAGCCTTTGTCCAAACTC
>CAZJUD010000058.1:0-8598 GCA_964549125.1 uncultured Caldimicrobium sp. | reverse complement strand
CCTTTCTGCTACGATAATAGCCTGTTCCTTGGTAGTTTTAGGAAGGAAAATAATGAACTCTTCCCCGCCCCACCTGGCAAGGAAATCCATTGCTCTGATTTGAGAGCTAACAACCTTAGAAAATAACCTTAGAACCTCATCACCGATGTTGTGCCCGTAAGTATCGTTCACTTTCTTAAAGTTATCAAGGTCAGAAAGGATTATGCTAAAATAGCCTCCATATCTTTCTATTTTTTTGATTTCTTTGTCCAATAGAGTTTGAATAAATCTGCGATTTAAGATCTTTAGAAGTGGGTCTTTGATGGAAAGCTCTTCGAGCTCAGTCTTTAGCTTTACTAAATGATATCTTGAACTAAAAACATGAATGATATCTTGGAACCATTTTACCTCATCTTCCTGAAAGGGTGTTTTTCTAACTAAAGTAATTACGCCTTGAACTATACCTTCAAAAAGAATGGGCAAACACACTACATAATGCACTGAAGGTAGTTGAAGACAAGGTGCATAAGTTGAAATAATTATCGGAATACCCTTTTTGTATACTGGACATTTTTCAATTTCATTCTCCATACAATCATTCCAACAACTTTTATCTCCAGCCAAATAAGTGCTTAAAATTCTTTTTTCTTCAATATCAAACTCAAAGAGATGAAACACATCGGCATACTTTAGAAAGGTCTCTTCCAGGGCTTTCAAAAGTTCCTCTTTCTCTGATAGATATCCGAATGTACTAACAATATTTAAAAATTCTTCATACTTTTTTACCTGATTCTCATATTTCTCCTTTTCTGACAATACTTTGCTTAGGTCCCTTCCATTTATAATTATTAATCTTTGGCTATTAATAGTAACTCCTTTGGCTTTAATTTCTACAAGATATACGTTACCAAATTTGTCTCTATACCTTCTTTCTCCTTCTATAATTATTCCTTTGTTAAGTATCAAATCAATGTTTTTCTTTAATTCTTCGGATGATAAAAGGACAATATCGTAGATCTTTAAATTTGGCAAATCGGCATCTGTATAGCCTAAGAATTTTTTAAAAGATTCATTAGCAAAAACTATGTTTCCCCTTTCATCGATAACAAAAATTAGGTCTAAAGAGTTATCTAAGAAAGTTTTCAGATAACGAAGCTCTCGTTGAAACTCCTCTTCTTTTTGTAGGTATGATGTTAAATCTTTAAGAAAAATTTTTATTTTTGCTTCTCCTTTTCCAACATCAATATAAGTTGCAGAGATTTCATATGTTCTACCTTTATTGTCTTTGATTGTTTCGTTGTATAAAAATTTATTCTTAACCAATGCTCCGTAGATTCTATCCCAGACACTTCTATCAAATAAGTAATGGATTTCTTTATTCAAATAATCCTCACCAAGATTATTCTTTGCAAACTCATTCATCCAGGTTATTTTACATTCCTTGATACAGTCAGTAAGCTCTAATACTACCTCAGGAATTAAATCTATAAATTTTCTAAAATTTCTTAAGGATTCTTCCAAGAATTCTGCGTATGTTTGACTAAGATTATCGAACATATCACGTTGAGATAAAATTTGGATAGCCCTTCCTTCATCGTCAACTACTACTAAATGTCTGAAACCGTGCTCCTTAAACAAGCTTACAGCCTTAAGAATAGGCTCGTTCATCCTAATGGTTATCACCCTCTTTTTACCAATTTCTACAACCTTTTTTTCAAGGTCTTTGGTGGTTAAATTCAGAATGTCTCTTTCAGTTATGATCCCTAAAGGATGTTTATTTTTGTCAAGAATGGGTATAGCTCCAACGTTGTACATAGACATTTTACTTAAAACTGACTTCACACTCTCGTCAGGCGTAGCGTAGATTAGACCTATACTTTTACTTTCTACAATATCTCTAATCTTGCCCTCACCACGGAAAATTTCAGCTTCAGAATGCTTAATAAAATCTTCTTGAGTAAACACACCCTTAAAATATCCTTCAGCATCAACGACTACCAATCTCCTAATGAAATTTTCTGTCATCAGCTGAAAGGCCTTAAAAAGAGTGTCGTTCTCTTCAATCTTAACAAGGTCTCGCTTGATTAAAGGAGTGATAGGCGCATTAAGAGGATAGTTGTTAAATAAAGCTTTAAGGATGTCCCTTTCCGTTATTATTCCTACAGGACGTTTATCTCTTAAGATTATAGCAAAGTGGTTATTAGCCTTTCGGAATGTCTCTATAAGGTCGTTAAGAGTTGCCTTTTCATCTACAGTTAAAACTTGCTTTTTGACAAATTTTTTAACTGGAAACTGAAGCTGATACATTGTTATGTATTCCTTACCTTTTTAAGCCAATCCATAAACTCCTCATAACTAAGTGTATTGAGAAGGTCTTCTTTTTCGCACCAGCCTCTTCTTGCTACTGCAGTTCCTAAGGTTAGGTAGTTCATCTGGTCTGCGATATGGGCATCTGTCCCGATGATGAGCTTAATTCCCATATCCCGAGCGGTGCGAACGTATATATCAGGAAGGTCGAGCCTTTTGTAGTAGGCGTTAATCTCCAGGGCTTTTCCGTAGGTTTTTGCCACCTCAAAAACCTCTTTTAAATTTACAGCATAGGGCTCCCGCTCACCTATAAGTCTTCCCGTGGGATGAGCTATGGCATGAACTAAAGGGTGTTTTAATGCTGAAAGAATTCTTTCTGTAATCTGTTTTTCCTCCTGCTGAAACCCGGTGTGAATGGCAGCGATAACAAAATCAATCTCCTTTAAGACTTCATCCGGATAATCTAAGGTGCCGTCAGAGTTGATATCCACTTCTGCTCCAAAAATGAGCTTTACCTTTTTACTTTTTTGGTTTAGCTCCTCAATATGTCTTTTCTTTTTGAAAAGTTCTTCAACTGGAACCCCGCCTGCAACCTTTAGACCCTGCGAGTGGTCGCATATGGCAACCCAAGAAAGCCCAAGCTTTTCTGCATAGTTCATGATTTCTTCAAGGCTTGAAGCCCCATCGCTATACTTAGAGTGCACATGGGCATCCCCTATGACCTCGTCATACTCTACAAGCCTTGGAAGCCTTCCTTCCAGGGCAGCTTCTATCTCTCCTTGGTCTTCTCTTAGCTCTGGAGGTATCCAAGGAAGCCCCAAAGCTCCGTAAACTTCTTCTTCTGTCCTTCCAGCGACCCATTCTTCCCCACGATAAACACCGTATTCGTTGATCTTAAGCCCTCTTTCTAAGGCTAATTCTCGGACCCTGATGTTGTGAGCCTTTGATCCAGTAAAATAGGCTAAAGCTGCTCCCCATGAGTTTTGAGGGACAACCCGGACATCCATTTGGATTCCAATTTTCAGTCTAACGCTTGTCTTTGTCTCTCCAAAGGCTATGACCTCTTCTACTTGGGGCAGATTAGCAACAAAGGACATTACTTTTTCAGAATGGTTCGAGGTTATTAATACATCGATATCTTTTACCGTTTCTTTTTTTCTTCTAATGCTTCCTGCTATAGCGATGTTTTGAATAGGTGCCTTATTTTTGATAAGCTCCACTATTTCTTCTGCATAGGGCAAGATCTCACCAAGGGGTCGCCTTCCTCGCTTTTCTTTTAAAAGCTTAATCCCCTTTAAGATGTTTTCTTCTGTCTTAATTCCAAACCCCGGAAGCCTTGCAATCTTGTGCTCAAGACATAGTTTTTCCAATTCCTCAAGGGTTGTTATACCAAACTTGTCGTAGATGGCTTTAACCTTTCTTGGTCCAAGACTTGGGATTTGCAAAAAGGTTAAAAGCGCCGGAGGAACTTCCTTTTTTAGCTCTTCAAGAAGAGAAAGGGTCCCGGTTCGTAGAATTTCTTGAATTTTGCTTGCTAAATCAGCCCCGATACCAGGTATGGAAGTGAGCTTATCCTTTTTGGCAAGCTCTTCCACATCAACCCCTAAAGCCTCAATGGTTTGAGCAGCCTTCTCATAGGCTCGAATTCTATAAGGATTATCCCCTTTTATTTCAAGAAGTTGGGCAACCTCTCTAAATACTTCCGCAATTTCCTTATTTTTCATCCTCTATTTCAATATATGGTTAAATGTTCTTTAGTCAAGAGACCTTAGAGAGAAAACATAACCTCTCCTGCCCTTGTTTAGGGTATTTGTATAACATAAATATTCGCTATAATTAAGCCATGGTTGTCTGGGGAATAAATCCAGTGTTAGAAGCTTTGGAAGAAAATCCTGAAGCCATAGAGAGGATAATCATCTTCAAGAAAGCCCTCTCAGGGAAGGTCTACCGGATACTTGAACTTGCAAAAAGACAGGAAATTCAGGTTAAGATAGTTGATGACCCAAGCTTTCATCCTCCGAAGGTTCCACCTCAAGCAAACACCCAAGGAGTAGTAGCCTACATCGCAGAATTTCCCTATGCTTCCCTTGAAGATATCGAAAAGTCTTGGGCTTTATCTCATGAGACACCCCTTGTTCTTGCCCTTGATGGTATTACAGACCCACAGAACCTTGGCTCGATAGTGAGGTCAGCTGTTGCCCTTTTTGCTCACGGGATTGTCATACCAAAGCATAGGGCTTGCGAAGTAACAGGAACAGTTATCAAAGCATCATCCGGAGCGGCTTTCAAAATCCCTATAGCTAAGGTCACAAACCTTAAACATGCCCTTTCTTATTTTAAAAAGCTTGGTGTCTATGTGATGGGACTAACCCATAAGACGGAGACGAATATTTTTGACCTTGACCTTTGCCTTCCTTTGGTTATCGTTGCTGGAAGTGAGGGCTCAGGAATTAAACCTTCCCTTCTTAAGGAGTGCGACTTCTTAGCCAAAATCCCCATAAGCTCAAGAATGGAAAGTCTAAATGTCTCGAATGCTGTAGCTATTGCCCTCTACGAAGTTCAAAGGCAAAGACGCTTTGCTAAATAATCTTTAACTTTAGTTTTAGCTTCTCTGAAGTCTTTTACCTCGAACAATTTAAAATAAAGATTTTTGCAGTCCTCAAAGGAGAGCCTATTTACCAAAAAAATGGCTTCAAGCTCTCTTTTAGCATGAGGGAAGGGGTCGTGGTTAGTTGATCAGAATAAAGCCGGTTTATAAGCTCAAAGTAGGGCTCAACTTGGAGAATTGTTTTACCTTTCAGATACAACTCCTTCATACACTTAAGAGACTCCCGCATAAATTCTGGGAACCAGTAATCTGAGGTATTTAAAACTTCTTCAATGCTTACTTTTCCCTCTAAGTACTCGTAAAAAAGCAAATTTTTAGGTTCTTCAAGGATGATTATGTCGTGCTTTTCCATCAGCTCTTTTGCAAGAGGCAAAACTTCGATACGATGGGGTGAAAAGGCAAGGGTGATCAATCTACTGTTTAAGCTTCTCAATACCAAATCCCATCCAGGGTAAGACTTTTTTATGTTGGTCAACCACCCGAAAGATAAAGGTAAAGCAGTCTTTTTTCAATGTTTGAGTCATAGAAAGGTTGATGGAAAGGCAGTTCTAAGATACTTGGATTATAATCCGGGATCTTTTCAGTCCCACCAATCTCGTATTTACCTGACCTTACATCTATGAGAGCAAACATTTGAAGGTTGGTCAGTAGGGCATACCTCGGCGGGGGAGATGAAAACAACCGAGCAAGGGCTAAAGCCTCCCTCTCAAAGGACAAAAGACCTCGAACCGATGGTCTATAGTGGCAAAGTAAAAAACACTTTCCTTGAAGTTCCACGATTAAAGGCAAAACAAGGGAAAAGGTTTGGTCGTTGAAACTAAAGGTAAAGGGTACAAGGGTTTTTAGAGAGTCTTCAGGATAGCCCTTTGCCGAAAAAAGGTCTTTTAATTTCTTTGCTACTTCTTCGTCAAGAGAGGTTTTATCAACCTTTCTCGAGCAATGTTCCATATCCTTTCAACTTCCTCAGGTAATAACCCGGCTCCTAAACCAACCTTCATTGCCCATTCCTTGCTCATTAGGTCGTTTGGACTATGGGCATCGGAGTTGATGACAAGACTTGCCCCATGCTTCTTAGCAAGGCTCACCACATGCCCGTTCGTTAATGAATGCCCTTTTCTTGCCGAAACCTCAAGGAATACCCCTTTTTTAACCGCAAGCTTTACTTCTTCTTCGGATATAAGACCAGGATGAGCAAGGATATCTGCTCCCCCCTCAATTGCCGCAAGGTTTGTCCCTTCAGCAACAGGCTCGGCAATCGTCTCGCCATGGACCACTATAAGCTCAGCCCCAGCCTTTCGGCATTCTTTGATAAGCTTAGGGATTAAGTCAGGGGGAACGTGAGTGAGCTCAACTCCAACGATGAAGAAGGGTAGCTTTTCTTGAACTGCTTTTTTAAACTTAATAAGTGCATTTATAGCCAGCTCAAAGTTTGAATGGTCTACATGGTCAGTTATAGCGATGGCTTCATAGTTTAATGCTTGAACCCTTCGCCATAATTCCGCAGGAATTAGCTCACCGTCGCTAAAGATAGAATGACAATGAAGGTCAAACAAAACTACAACCTACATCTTGTATTTGAAGTGGGTTGGGTCAAGCTCTTCAAGAATTTCGCTAAGCTTTTCTTTATCCTTCTCTGTAGTTCCAACGATGGTTCCTTTCTCTTCCACAGGTGATTCGGTAAAAGTTTGTCCTTTTTTCATCACCTCTTCTGCTACATAGATCTCAGCACCTGTCCTTAGGGCTAAGGCTACCGCATCGCTGGGTCTTGCATCAATCTCTACAAGCTGCCCCTGAATATCTAAGGTGATCAAGGCGTAGTAAGTATTATCCCGTAGGTCAACGATTTCAACCTTTGGCACTCTAATACCAAGAAGGTCTAAGATGTTTTTTAAAAGGTCATGGGTTAAAGGGCGTGGAAATTGAATGTTTTCAAGCTTTGAAGCTATGGATGTAGCCTCAAGGACCCCAATCCAGATGGGAAGGATTCTATTACCCTTCTCTTCTTTAAGAAGCATGACTGGACTGTTGGAAACCGGGTCAACTGCTATACCATGAATAAAAACTTTTATCTTCATAACCTACCCCACCTCTTTTTATATCTTTTAATAAAACATAAGAAACTCTTGTCAAAAGTCAAGAAGAAAAAATCTGTTCGCAAATATCCTTGTCCTTCTCCGGTCATCCTGGGCGAGGGGAAAGGACTTCCACCTTACTATAACTTAAGTTTACCTCTTTGGAAGACTTAAGCTTTTTCCTTACATTTAGACCTTAAACCAGCTTGCCATCTTATGCAACTCTTCAGCCAATCTCAAAAAGTCAGCAGAAATTCCATTTATCTTTTCTATGAGTTCACGCAATTCCTTTGTTGCTTGGGATATTTCCTCAGCACTTTGGGAGATCATAGTTGCTGCAGTTGATTGTTCCTTGATGGCCGTTGATATGTTTTGCACCATATTGGCTACTTCTTCTACATGTCTGATTATTTCATCTATTATATCAATAAGAGCGTTTACCTCGGTAATTATTTTATCTATGGAGGAGCGGACGTCACCCATTCTGTCAACGGCACCGCTAATGTCTTCCTGCACACCCTCAACGGTCTTTGCTATCACATCGGTTGCTTGGACGGTTCGGCTGGCAAGCTCTTTAATATTTTCTGCCACCACCGCAAACCCCTTCCCATATTGTCCAGCCCTTGCCGCTTCTATTCCCGCATTTAAAGCCAAAAGTTTCGTCTGGTCCGCTATCTTCTTGATGAGGTCGATAACTTGGTTAATTTCCGTTGACTTTTCCCTTAAGGAATAGACGCTATCTGCTGAACTTCTCACATCTTCGGTAAATCTTTTGAGTTCTTCAATTGCTTCTAACATCACCATCTTTGTCTTTAAGGCAAACTCCCGCATTTGGGTCGCACTCTCTGCCGTCTTTTCAGTATTTTTAGCCACATCCTGAATGGTGTAGGTCATCTCAGTGATGGCACTTACGGTCTGATCAATTTGCATAAACTGAAGGTTTGAATTGAGGTCAATTACGTTAGCCGTAGAAGAAAGTTCCTCAGAGTACCTTATAATATCTTGAGTTATCTTCTGTAGCCTCCCCACTACGTCGCTCAAATTTTCCGCCATCTTACACATAGCCTTACGAACCCTTCCCACCTCATCACGACCAAATGCTTTCGTCACACAGGTAAGGTTGCCTTGCGAGATCTCTTCTATCTCCTTCATCATTGTTTTTAAGGGTTTAGAAATTGACCAAAAGATCCAAGCTCCAAAAAGAAGCCCTAATAAACATCCACTGACCCCAATTAAAACAATCCAAAATTTCGCCTCCTTAATTACTCTGTTTACTTCTATAATGGACTTTTCCTGTTGAACCTGAGCAGTGGATACATTCTCCTTGGCCTTCTCAGCTTGTTTCTTTACCAACTCCCTTAACCTACCCATGATTTCTTGAGCCTTTTCATCCATCATCAGATGGTGTTTTGATTTGGCAATTACACCATCCTTAGCAAATAAAAGACCTTTCACCGCGCCTATACTTGAATAGGCCGCTCGCAGGATCCTTAATTCCTCTTCTGCTTTTAACTTTGATAGTTGTTTCTCCATCCTCTTGACAAGTTTATCTATCCTATCAAAAATCTTCCGAAGCTCACTTTCTATGGGTGCAATCTTTTCTACAGAATCTACGGTGAATATACGCATTAT
>CAZJUD010000057.1:0-5069 GCA_964549125.1 uncultured Caldimicrobium sp. | reverse complement strand
AAGGTAAATTTGAAATTTTTATATACAAAATTTTTAAACAACCTCTTTACATATTGACAATTTAAAAAAAATTTTTATTATAGAAAATGTTAAGAAAGGATTTTTTTGTCTTTTAGATCGGGACGTAGCGCAGTTTGGAAGCGCACCCGCTTGGGGTGTGGGGGGTCGGCGGTTCAAATCCGCCCGTCCCGATTTTTTTATGTTGATTTTACTATGATTAAAATTCAAAAAAACCGGGCACCTTGCCTGGGGGAGGTGAGCTATGAGGGTAGCGGATACTGTTTGCACCATGGAAAGGTTCGAACTAATTCCTACCCAGCAAGGTGCTTTAAAACGATGCATCTGGGGCTTCCATTTAGTGGTAGAATTTTGGAATTCACCCTTTGACGAAATTGCTGAAGCAGAAAAGGTCAAATCTGCCCTTATCTACGCCTTAACTAACAACAGTTTAGAGGATGGGAACATCAGAGCTATTAGTTATCAATTTAAACCCTTTGGAGTTTCAGCGCAAGTGAACGACGGAAAGTCTCATATCTACATCCACACCTGGCCTGAGAACGGTTATTCTGCCATAGACATCCTTGCTGAAGACCGAGGCAGGGCTTACGAGATTTTATCCCGTCTTCAAGTGGCTTTAAAACCAGAAAAGGTTTGCGTGGCCGAGGTCCCAAGAGGAATTACAAACAGCGACTGGGGGGAAACTTGACTGGATACTTCTTCTGGCGGGAAAAGATTCATCAAGATTTCGGGCACGCCTACAAAGTTGAATTAGTATTTGAAGAACATAATCTGCAAAAGATCCAAATATTTAAGAATAAAACCTGGGGTTATTTTTTCGTCTTAGACGGTATCGTTCAGTTTACTGAAAGGGACGAATACATCTACCACGAGGTCATTACTTATCTCCCTGCAAGCCTTCTTAAAAAGGCTCCTGAGAATGTGCTAATCATAGGAGGAGGCGACGGAGGGGTTTTAAGAGAACTTCAAAAAATATCTGAAGTTAAAAGGATCCTTCAATTTGAAATAGACCGAACCGTGTTTGACCTTTGCAGGAAGTACTTCTTTAAGCTTATGGGGGACTATTCTGACCCACGAGTGGAACTTAATTTTATCGATGGTCTTCAAGGTTTGAAGGAAAGCGATAGTGAGTCCTTTGACCTTATAATCGTTGACTGCACAGACCCAGTTGGACCGGCTAAAAGTCTCTACTCTTTGGAATTTTATCAAGAGATACATCGTGTATTGAAACCTGAGGGTGTTTTTATTCAACAGGCAAGCCTTCCTGCCTACTTTCCCTATGTCTTAAACCTTGCCTTACAGGCATCTTCTGTGTTCCCTTGGTTTGATATTGCCCGGAGTTATGTGCCCTGCTATGGTGAGGAATTAGCTTTTATCTTAGGGTCAAAAGAGAAAAAAGACCCAGCCAATCCTTCCCAAGCTTACTTTGGTAAATACTATCATCCTGGCTTAAACAAAGCCCTTTTTACTCTTCCACAAACCTGGTTGAATCTTATTGAAAGACGCCGTCCCGAACAAAACTAAGGAAGCGTCTTTTGAAGATTACAGGAGGATTTTTAAAAGGAAGAAACCTTTACTGCCCGTCCACTACAGCCTCAGAAATACGCCCTTTAAGAACAAGAATAAGAAAAGCCCTTTTTGACATCTTAGGGGATGATCTCTCAGGAATAAGGGTGCTTGACCTCTTTGCTGGTACCGGTGCCCTTGGTATTGAAGCCCTGTCAAGAGGGGCTGAATTTGTCCTTTTTGTAGATGCAAGCAAAAAGAGCATAGAGCTAATAAAGAAAAACCTCGAACGATTTAACCTTTTAGATAAAGCCATGGTCCTTCAAATTACTCTTCCTCAGGGACTTAAAAAACTAAAGGAAAGTTTTCCTTCCCATGTCAGGTTTCACGATAGCAAGGCATCCCCTGAGAAGCCTCTCCCCTTTCGTCGGAATGTCAAAGCAGAAGCTCGGGAGGTCATGGTAGGAGATCAGGGGGAGAAAAGGGAAGCCTTGGATGAAAAAGAAAACCTACAGGGTAGCCAAAAAATATGGATGTTTGACCTTGTGTTTATTACACCACCCTACAGAACAGGCTTAAGTTTAAAGACCTTAGAAAATCTACCAACAGAAATCTTAAACCCAAAAGCCTTGATCGTGGTTGAAGAAGAAAGCGGAGTTAATCTCCCAGATGAAGTCTCGCAATTTCAGGTTGAAGAAAAAAGAGCCTACGGAGAAACGTCATTGTACTTCTACAGAATAAAGGCCTAAAAGCATAGCTCCCTCGAGAAGGGACCTTTAATTTCCGTAGCAAAGTAGCGAAACCTTGCCTGAACCCTAAGGCACTCCTTTTGTTCTCCTTGTTTGGTAAAAGTGTACTCCCTTCTGTCCTTGAGGTCGACGTAGGAGCTTTTCCCGTCTCTTATCCTTTCAAGGGTAAACTCTAAGGGGAGCTCAATTGGCAGACCCTTTATATCCTCATAAACAGGGTCGAAACGAAGTAGATAATATGATGGAGATACCTCTATAACATTAAGATTTAGTGGAGCCTTAGGAGGATAGCGAAAGTATACCCGGACCTCCTCGCTAAAGGGGCTTTCAACCAAAAAATCCTTCTTAGCCTTGACCCGATAGATGTATAGCCTTCTTGGTAAAACCTTTTCGTCTGTATAGATAAAAAGAGTTGCTGCCGAATGAAGCTTAGGTTTAACCTTTATTTCTGTTCGCTTTTCTTTTTTCTTTGGGTCGTCAAGAAGGATCTCTCTCCTTTCGATGATCAGGGCTTTAAGCGAAGTAAGGTAGGCTCCACCGCTTGTGTGGGAGGGAAGTTCAATAAAAAGCCTTATACCTTCTCCTCCAACCTCGGCTCTGAGACCAGGTACTTGAGGTATGCTTTTTTCTATAGGTAAAGGTGGCGCCTTCTTACCACAGGAGACAAAAAGAAGAACTGTTAGAAAAAGTCCTAACAATTTGAGAATAGGAGCCATTTTTTTCATAGGAATTTAATCTTTACTACCCTTGCAGAGTGGCAAAGAAAGTTTACCGCAACGGGTAAGCTTGCGATGTGAGCATAAGCTACCTCTACATGAACAGCTAAAGCCGTGGTTCTTCCACCAAAGCCCAGGGGACCGATGCCAAGTTTATTTATTTCTATGAGTAATTCTTCTTCAAGGGCTTTTACTTTTGGGTCAGGGTTAGAAGTTCCAAGCTCTCGAAAAAGTGCCTTTTTAGCAAGGAAGGCACAATGTTCAAAACTTCCTCCAATTCCCACTCCAACGATAAGAGGGGGACAGGGGTTAGGACCGGCAAGCTTAACCGTCTCAAGGACAAATTTTTTTATACCGTCAACACCGTCTGCTGGCTTAAGCATAGCAAGCCGGCTCATGTTTTCGCTTCCGCAACCCTTAGGCATAATCCAAATCTCAAAAAGTGGAGCCTCCGGTATAATTTCGTAGTGTATGACGGCTGGGGTGTTTGTGCCGGTGTTTTCCCTGGTCAAGGGATGAGCTACGGAAGCCCGAAGATAACCCTCTGCTACCGCCTCGGAAATTCCGGAATTTATCGCCCTCTCTAAACCAGAAGGGATAGCCAACCCTTCAGAAATTCTAACAAGCACAACAGGGATCCCTGTATCTTGACAAAGGGGTAGTCCCTCCTTTTCTGCCATTTCAGCATTTTGAAGGAGGATGTCAAATATCTCTTGAGCTAAGCTCCCCTCCTCTTCCTTACTCCGTGCTTGCTTGAAAAGCTCTTTTATGGAATTTGGAAGTTTGATACAGGAAGTGATGTAGGCTTTCTTTACCTCCTCTTTGATCCTTTCAAGGCTATCCATTAAGTCACTAACCTTTCGGGATGTTCTTGTAAGAACCGTTCCACTTCCTCAAAAAAAGCCTTAAGCAGATCCTCTTCCTTTACCTTTTTGATGATTTTACCCTCTCTAAAAATAATACCAACCCCTTTTCCTCCTGCGATCCCGAGGTCGGCTAAACGGGCTTCTCCTGGACCGTTAACCACACAGCCCATCACGGCAAGCTTTAGGTCAGCCTTGATGTTCCTTGCCCATTCAACAACCTTCTGGTATAGAGACATAAGGTCTATCTCACATCTTCCGCAGGTTGGACAGGCGATAACTTCAGGATACAAAGTTCGAAGTCCAAGGTCTCTTAATATCTCATAGGCAACGTAGACTTCTTCCACTGGGTCAGCCGTCAATGATACCCTTATGGTATCTCCTATCCCTTTAAGGAAAAGATATCCCAAGGCTAAAGTATTCTTAACTGTCCCTGAGATTAGCCCTCCAGCCTCAGTTACTCCTACATGAAGTGGAAAATCCGACCTTTTAGAAAAGAGCTGATAGGCCTTTACAGTGTGCCACCAGTTGGAAGATTTTAGAGAGACCTTTAGGTTAAAGTAGTCGTGTTTTTCTACGATGTATTCTACCCATCTTACAGCGCTCTCAACCATGGCAGAAGGGCTTGGATATTTGAAGCGTTCTAAGATTTCAGGCTCTAAGCTTCCAGCGTTTATCCCTATCCTAACGCAGACTCCCCTCTCTTTACAAGCCCTTATTAGGTCGTCAAACTTCGACCTATCTCTAAAGGTGCCAGGATTTATTCTAAGTCCTTGTATCCCCTGTTCAAGGGCTTTAAATCCAAGGGTTCCGGCAAAGTGAAGGTCCGCTATAACCGGGATGGGGCTTTCTTTAACAATTTCCTTAAGGGCTAAAACGGACTTTTCATCTGGTATGGCAACCCTTACCAACTCACAACCTGCTTGATAGAGTCGCTGAATCTGAGAAAGGGTCTCCTTTATTTGCCAAGTAGGAGTGTTTGTCATGCTTTGGACTCGGATAGGGTTTTCCCCTCCGATGGCTACATGCCCAACCTTAACAACACGAGTCTTTTTCCTTTTAATCCTGGGATAATAGGCAGCAAACCTTCTCATGTTTACCATTTTACTTTAAAATTAAGCTTATGCCTACATTTCTTTTGCTGTTTGCTAAGAGGGGAAGACCCCTCGCTACGCTCGGGGTGACAGAAAAGGGCTCGGGGTGACAGAAAATGCCAA
>CAZJUD010000056.1:0-3701 GCA_964549125.1 uncultured Caldimicrobium sp. | reverse complement strand
TAACTTTAGTAAAAGTAAAGAGTACTCAAAAAGCAACTGAAGCGCTTTTACCCGGAGATTTGGTAAAGGTAAGAATTACAAAGCCTAAGGCTTATGACGTTGAAGCAATGCCGCTTTTTGCCACCCAGGATGAGGCGATGGCTCTCGAATAAGGGATGAGAGATAAAAACAATGGTAAAGAGAGAAGAAAGATTAAAAATGCCGAGGGCGGGAGTCGAACCCGCACGGGCCGAAGCCCACTAGCCCCTCAAGCCAGCGCGTCTTCCAGTTCCGCCACCTCGGCCTGTTTTTTTAATATAAAACAATTTTTAATTCCTGTCAACGGTCAAGGAAGGCTCTTCAAAAATATTTGCAAGCTTACCTTGCCGTCTAAAGGTAGCCTAAACGACAAAAGGATTCCTGAGATCCTCCTCTTCGCTTAGGATGTTTTTATAAGTAATGTTTTTATAAGTTTTTTTCTACTACCCGTGTGAGCTTCTTAATATTACATTTTTGGTACTCAGTAAAAACAAGGGATGCGCCTATACTTGGCATAACTGCATGAGACTTTTTGAAACAGCGCCAAGGTTATATAAAATTTACACGTCATTTTCTCTTCGGATTTAGAATATCTTGTAGGGCTTCAGAAAGTAAGGTTAAAGCTAAGACAGTCAACAGAATGGCTACGCCCGGAAATAGAGATAGCCACCAAGCAACCTCCAAGGTTTCCTTGCCTTCGATTAGCATGTTCCCCCAGGATGGTGTTGGGGGCTGAACTCCTATCCCAAGGAAAGATAAGGCAGACTCAATCAAAATGGCATGTCCCATCCCAAGGGAAGCAGAAACAAGGATCGGGGCAATGGCGTTAGGAAGGAGATGCCTGACGATAATCCTTGCTGAGCTTGCTCCATAAAGCCTTGCAGAAAGCACAAATTCTCGCTCTTTAAGGGACAGTATTTCTGCTCGAACAAGCCTTGCCACCCCCATCCAGCTCGTAAGCCCGATGACGATCATAATGTTCGTTAGCGATGGTTCAAGATAGGCTATTACCGCAAGGATAAGAAAAATGGTTGGGAAGCAAAGAAACATATCGATTAGTCGGCAGATTATTTGGTCTACAAGGCCTCCATAATATCCCGCAATAGCACCAAGACTTACACCTATGAACAAAGATAAACCAACGGCGACAAAGCTTACCTGTAAGGAAATTCTTGCCCCATAAAGGATACGAGCCAAAACATCCCTTCCAAGAAGGTCTGTGCCCAGGGGATGCTCAAGGCTTGGAGGAAGAAGTATCTTTTGGACATCGACCTCAAAGGGACTTATGGGATAAAGATAGGGTCCAAAAAGGGCAGAAAGTAAAAGGATTGTTAAAAAAAGCAGGGAAAAAAGGCCTGTTCGGTGGGACAGCAAGGCTTTTAGCATGCCTCTTCCTATGTTTTTCCGCCTGTTCTTATGCGTGGGTCAGCAAGGGCATAGCCGATGTCTGCTAAAAAGTTGCCAAGAAGTGTTAGGACCGAAACTAAGACGAGATTAGCAAGGATGACCGGGTAATCCCTTGATAGGACTGCTTGCCACATAAGCTGCCCAACGCCTGGGATGCCGAAGATGGATTCAAAGATGACGCTTCCCCCAATCAATCCAGGCAAGGATAGGCCAAGGATTGTAATCAATGGGAGCAGGGCATTCCTTAAGGCATGACGATAAAGGACCTTTCTCTCCGGTAAGCCTTTTGCTCTGGCAAAGAGGATAAAATCGCTCTGTAAAACCTCAACCATAGAGTTTCTCACGTACCGAGCAATGCCAGCAACACCCCCAAAGGTTGCCACAAGAAGGGGCATGATAAGATGTTTCGTCCAGTCTAAAACCTTCTCAAAAAAACTCATCTCTTCATAGCCAACGCCACTATGCAAACCTGAAATGGGTAAAAGCCCAAGCTTTACCCCAAAAAGCATCATAAGAAGGAGGGCAAACCAAAAGCTTGGCATGGAATAACCAAGGAGCGTAAAGATAGTTATCAATCTATCCCTAAGGGTTCCTGCATGGACCGCTGAGTATACACCGATGGGAATGCCTATAAGCAGGATTATGATAAGGGCTAAACTGTTTATGAGGATGGTAACAGGTAGCCGTTCTTTAATCTTATCCCAGACGGGACGCTGGTCTAAGGAAAAGGATTGACCAAAGTCTAAGGTAATAACCCCTTTAAGCCATTTTAGGTATCTTTCATGCAAGGGCTTGTCGAGACCATACATCTTGATCAATCTTTCTCGAAATTCAGGAGTTATCTTGGGATTAAACTCGGTCATGGGGCTTAATGGGTCGCCCGGTGCAAGATGAATTAGCCCAAAACTAATTGTGAGAACTCCCCACAGAGTTAGTAGCATTATCGCCAAACGCTTGATTAAAAATCTAAACATAGTCTAAGACCTTTTTCTTTCCGCCTGCGAAGGTTTAAGATAGAGGGGTAAGACTTCGTCTCCAGATAAGACCTCAGCCTCACCTTGAGAAAGCTTTAGCATCGCAAGCCCTCCCAAGAGAGAGGCTGAAAGATGAACGGGATAGGACGGAAAAACCACCCTTTCAGATAGCCTCTCGCAAAGATAGTCTTTCCACTTCTCCAAGGTTTCGCTCACGACAAGCGTCCTCTCTTTGATCAAGCTTTCAAGCTCCTCAAGGCGTAAAAGACAAGGCTTAAGAAGAGTTACAAGCCTTCCGTTTTCCCATCTATACATACCAGCAAAGACCTCTCCAGTGTAGGCATCAACAAGGGAAAGGATAGGAAGATCCGGGCATCCATAACCAAAGCTTAAAACCTCAAGGCTCGATACAGGAATAACCGGTTTTTCATATACCAAAGTTAGGGCTTTCACCAAACTTACCCCTACCCTAAGACCAGTAAAACTTCCAGGTCCTACGTCAACAACAAAGTAATCTGTTTCGTCCAAGGAAAAAGGGAAGGGAAGAGATCCTTCGCTACGCTCAGGATGACAAAAAGGAGGCTCAGGATGACAAAAGGGGGGATTTGACTGGCAAATCGAGGACTTTGGTTGCAAAACAAAAGGTAAAAACCGAAAGAGATGGCTTGAGTAAGATCTATCTGAGGAAAATTTTATTTCCCAAATCTTCTTTTTAAAAAAAAGGGCTATTCCACCAAAGGTGCCTGAAGTTTCAATGCATACTAATCGAGCTTCCATCCAGAAAACAACCGCATGATGTCGTTGTAGAAGACGATAACGCTTAGAAGGATAATCAAGGCTAACCCTATTTTAAAGATAAGCTCTTGAGCCCTTAAAGATAGGGGTTCCCCTCTAACAGCTTCGATGGCAAAGATCACTAAGTGTCCACCATCAAGCATGGGGATGGGGAAAAGGTTTATTATACCAAGGTTTATAGAAAGCAAAGCCATAAGGGCAATAAGGGGAAATAAACCATCCTTAGCCGTATCTCCGGCAATCTTTCCTATGGTCAAAGGACCACCCAAAGTGGACAAAGGTAGCTCTCCCGTCAAAAGCTTAACTATAGCTATAAAGGTTAGAGAAGTTACCTCATAAAATTTTTCACAGGCAGCAACGAAAGCAGAAAATGGGTTGTATTTCTTTTTTATCACTTCACCGCTTGGAGCAACACCAAGAACGGGAACTTTGGTCTTTTTTCCAAAGATGTTTGTGCCCTCCTGATAAGCAGGCTTGACCCTTATGGTGAAGACCTCTGTCCCCCTT
>CAZJUD010000055.1:0-5314 GCA_964549125.1 uncultured Caldimicrobium sp. | reverse complement strand
GATTAAGTCGGGGACACTTTGCCCTAACTGTGGCTCAGGTTACGTAAAGTATCTTCGGGCAGGTACAGAGCGGGTTGAAGAGGAGTTAAAAAGATTTTTCCCCTCTTCAGATATCATCCGGTTTGATAGGGATACAGCAGGAAGCGAAAGGAGGATTAACGATCTTCTGGAGAGGCTTTACAGCCCCCATCCTAAAATTATAGTGTCAACTCAGATGGGAGTCCATGGGCATAACTTTCCTCGGGTAGCTTTAGTTGTAGTTTTAAGGGCTGAGGAGGGACTTCTTATTCCTACTTACAAATCTGCAGAGAGAGCTTTTCAGCTTGTCATGCAAGCTCTCGGCAGGGCAGGAAGAAAGGATGAACCAGGGAAGGTAATTTTGCAAACTGGTTTTCCTGAACACTATGTGATAAGATATGCCTTAGCTCAGGATTATAAAGGATTTTTTGAGGAGGAGATAAGGAGGAGAAAGGACTTTTTCTATCCACCCTTTGTAAGGCTTGCAGTGCTTAAGCTTTCTGGGGTAAAGGAAGAAAAGGTGGTAGAGGTTGGTGAGGCTCTTTGGCATGAGCTTGAAAGAGTGAGAAGAGAAAGGGGCTTAAACTGTCAAGTCTATCCACCAGCTCCAGCTCCTTTAAGGAAGCTTCGGGGTCTTTACAGATGGCATATTCTCATAAAAAGTTCAAGGCATGAGTATTTGAAGGAACTCTTATCTTCTGGAGTTCTTCTTAAAAATTTTGGTATAAAAGTTGAGCTTGACCTTGACCCTGAAGACCTTATGTAGTAATGTTTATTATTAAAAAAAACATTAAATTAAAAGAACGCCCATGGCTGCCCCAAACCGCTACCGAATTCAGAAGGTTACTTTAACTCAAGGGACAAACTTTCTCTATGATTTTGATTTAAAGCCGGCAGACCTTGAAGCCTATCTTGATGAATACGTAGTAGGTCAGGCTGAGGCTAAAGGCATTATCTCAACTAAGATCTGCACCCATTTTCACAAGGCAAAAGCTATGCTCTTGAGAGAGGGGCGAGGGGAGAATGTCGGCTTTATCAAGAATAACATCATACTAATTGGTCCAACGGGCGTTGGTAAGACTTATATGATAAAGCTAATCGCTAAAAAGCTTGGGGTCCCCTTTGTCAAGGGGGATGCTACTAAATTTAGCGAGACAGGCTATGTCGGGGGAGATGTTGAAGACTTAGTGAGGGACCTCTACTGGGAGGCAGACGGAGATTTAGAAAAGGCTCGCTTTGGTATAATCTACCTTGATGAGATAGATAAGATAGCCTCAAGCGGCGATATTATCGGTCCAGATGTCTCAAGGACGGGTGTGCAAAGGGCTTTGCTTAAGCCTCTTGAAGAAACGGAGGTGGAGATTAAGGTTCAGCCTGAAAACGTCTTTCCCTTTGATTCTGAAGAAAAAAAGAAGAAAAGAAAGATAACCATCAACACTAAGTATGTTCTTTTTGTGGTAAGCGGAGCCTTTCATGGTCTTGAGGAGATAATCAAAAAGAGGCTAAAAAAGTCAAGCCTTGGGTTTCTTTCTGAGGTTGAAGGACGAAGCGATGTGAAGGTCAACTACCTTAAGTTTACCACGCCTGAAGACTTAGTGGCTTATGGGTTTGAGAGGGAGTTTGTGGGAAGACTTCCGGTTATTGCCGTCTGCGACCCGCTTAGTGAAGAAGACCTCTTTGAAATCCTTGCTAATCCAAACAGCGCGATCGTTTTAAACAAGAAGAGAGACTTTAAGGTTTACGGCATAGATTTAGCCTTTACGGATTCTGCCTTAAAGGTTTGTGCAAAGCTTGCTTACAACGAAGGAACAGGGGCAAGGGCTTTGCTTAGAGTCCTTGAGAAGGCTTTGATCCCCTTTGAGAAGACCTTGCCCTCCTTAAACGTAGAACATCTTGGAGTGACAGAGGAGCTGATTAATGACCCGCAGGGTTATTTAGCAACCTTCCTTAACAATCCAAAGGACAGCAAATGGCAGGAAGTGTATCTTCAGGCTTTAAAGGACGAAAAAGAAAGGTTTCTTAGGTATTTGGAGCTAAGAAAACATAGGTATTTGAGAAATGATGTAATGGAGCTTACACCTCAAAGGCTCAACCTTCTTTTTGAGCTCTACAAGTTTGAGGATGTAGAGCTGAGCGTGGTATTAGATGAGATGCTTAACCTTTACCGTCAGATCAAAGGATATGAGGCTACCTTCTCAAGGAGAAACCAGATACAAGCGGTCTTCACCGACGACGCCATAGACTACATCATAAACGAAGTCCTTCGTAACGACCGAGGAGTTTTTTCTTTCTGCGAAAAGTCTTTGTCTCGCATAGAGTATGCCTTACTAAACATAAGGGACATTCAAGGTAGAAAGAAGTTTTACATTACTTCCTTAGCCTTTACTAACCCTGAAAAGTACATTGAAGATTTGATAGCCTTTAGAGTATGATTTTTCTTGCCCTATCTTCAGCTATTTTAGAAAAAGTCTCAGCCCTTTTAGAAAAGTACAAGCTTAAGTATCAGGTAGTTGAAACAGGAGAAGACCTCCTTGAAAAGGCAAAAAAGCAGAGGCCTCAGCTTATCGTCTTAGAGAAGGACATACCTTTACTTGATGGTTTTTCCGCAACCTTACTTCTTAAAGCAAACGAAAAGACAAAGGATATCCCAGTTATCACCATCTGTAAGTGTGATTTCCCAGAGGAGGAAAAGAAGGCTCGGGACTGCGGGGCAGATTTTCTTTTACATTACCCCATAAAGGAAGAGGAATTTGTTCAGGTTTTAAGCAAGTTTTTAAAGAAGGATTTGAAGCTTAAAGACTGAGGAGGTGAAGTTTAGATGATTGGAATTTCTAAGCTTTACTGTGGGACGGTTGAACCGTCAGACCCTTTGAGGTATGGTAGAAGGGCTAAAGACCTTCCCTCACATCTTCTTCAGTTTTCAGCAGACAAAAAGCCTGTTGTTGTTTGGAATGTTACCAAGGCTTGTAATCTTAGGTGTATCCATTGTTATGCCAGTGCAGACAACAGGCAAGCTGAGAATGAGCTCACCACCGAAGAAGGCTTTAGGCTTCTTGAAGATTTAGCTCAGTTTGGCTGTCCGGTTGTCCTTTTTTCAGGGGGGGAGCCTTTAGTGAGACCTGATATCTTTGACCTTATTGCCTACGCCGTTAGACTCGGTCTTCGGGCTGTTCTTTCTACAAACGGGACTTTGATTGACCCTGCCTGTGCTAAGGAGCTAAAGAAGTTCGGTTTGTCCTATGTTGGTATAAGCCTTGACGGCATAGGGGAGGTGCACGATAGGTTCCGCGGAACAAAAGGATGTTTTGAGAAGGTAGTCCAAGCCATTGAAAACTGTCAGAAAGAGGGTTTAAAGGTAGGGCTTAGGTTTACTATAAACAAGTTTAACGCTGAAGAGATCCCTAAGATCTTTGACTTTGTTGAAGAGATGAGGATTCCGCGTATCTGTTTTTATCATTTAGTGTATGCGGGACGGGGGACAAAGTTGATGGAGCATGACCTTTCTCATGAAGAGACAAGGAGGTGGGTAGACTACATCATCGACCGGACAAAGGAGCTTCATGATAAAGGACATAAGGTTGAAGTTTTAACGGTTGACAACCATGCCGATGGACCGTATCTCTATCTTAGGATGAAGAGAGAAGGAAATCCAAGGGCAGAAGAGGTTTATCAGCTCCTTCTTATGAACGGAGGAAATAACAGCGGGGTAGGCATTGGTTGCGTGTCTTGGGATGGTGAGGTTCATGCAGACCAATTTTGGCGGCACTATTCCTTTGGCAATGTAAGGAAGAGACCATTTAGCGAAATTTGGATGGATACATCTGACCCGCTCATGGCTAAGCTTAAAGAGAAAAAGAAACATGTTAAAGGAAGGTGCGCAAAATGTAGGTTCCTTGAAGTTTGCGGTGGAAACTTTAGGGTTAGGGCAGAGGCGGTAACGGGCGATACCTGGGCTCCTGACCCAGCATGCTATTTGACGGATGAGGAGATAGGAATTGCTTAAACTGCATGTACAATTGACTATACTCCAGTGAAAGGTTGTGGATGGTAGAAGTTTATTACTTATGAATATAGCAGAAATTTCAATCTTCAACGGCAAAGGAATGCAGAATAGTGTAGAAGAATTAGATTTTTTCTGGCATCATAATACAAAGGACTTACCAACAGACAAACAATTACTGCTTTTTGATAATGTTCAGTTTATTTACGAATTGGCATTAGCTCAACTTGAATTACAATCTCTTGGAGCAAGGTTTGAGTTGTCTTGCGGTCTGAGAGAGTTTAAGCTAATCTCCGCAAAAGATGAAGAAGTTCTTAGAAGAAGATTAGCTTACTTTAAATCTGTAATGGGTAAACCAACTAACTATTTTCAAATTGTGCAAAAAAATAGAACTCGCTCTGTGAATCAGTATCTTACTCACTGGATCTATCCCTACAAAGGCAAATTTCATCCTCAAATGATTAGGGCACTTTTGAATATTATTGGGTTAGAAGCAGGTGATACTGTCCTTGATCCATTTATCGGAAGCGGAACCACTGCGGTTGAAGCCCAACTCTTAGGGATAAATTGCATTGGTATAGATGTGTCTCCTTTATGTGTTCTTCAAAGCAGAGTTAAAACTGAGTCCGTTGAGGTTTTATCGCAAATAAATGAATGGAAAGACAAAGTAATAAAAAGTATAGGATCGTCATTATTTAATCTTGAAGGAAAAAATATTGATGATGTTATCAATTCAATACCTGATGAGAAAGTAAGGAATTTCTATATGATGGTAAAACTTGTTGCTATAAGTGATAATGTTAGAAGGAAAAAGAAATTTTTTGATTCATTTATGCGAAATTTAGAGTTGATGCTTCATTCTGTAGCAGACTATGCAGAAATTGTAAGAAAACTTAACATTAAATTAGGAAAAGTGGATATTAAAATTGGCGATGCGAGAGCATTGCCTTTAGATGATAACAGCGTTGACGGAATAGTAACATCACCTCCTTACTCCATTGCTTTGGACTACGTTTCAAACGATGCCCATGCTTTAAAGGAATTAGGTTATGATCTTAGGGAAATTAGAGAAGAGTTTATTGGCGTTCGGGGTAAGGGGCATAAGAGGATCGATTTATACAATGAAGACATGAAACAATGCTTAAAGGAAATGTATAGAGTCCTCAAACCTAAAAAATATGCAGTAATAATTATAGGAAATGCGACATATATGGGACAAGAAGTAAACACTGTTGAGTTTATAATAAATTATGCGGAGAAAATTGGGTTTAAATTAATAAAGAATATAGATAAAAT
>CAZJUD010000054.1:0-5001 GCA_964549125.1 uncultured Caldimicrobium sp. | reverse complement strand
CACATTGGGCTAATTTTCTAAAAAAAATTAAATTTTTACGACTTAAACCTGAATCCTCCGTAGACTTTGACCACTTAAGAAGGCTTTTTCATCAACTTAAGGATTGGGCACTCTACCTTAGGGATGTAGAAAATTTAAAGGTCCTTGAAAGGTATTTCAATTCGGAAGATGATTTCCCCTTCTTTGCCGAGAAAAGAAAGGAAGGTTTAGGGGAGTTGGAAAAAGCTTACTTAGTTCTAATGCTTGCCGAAGATGTAGACCTAACCCTGAGCGAAGTAAAAAGGTCCTTAAACACCTTTGACCAAACGTGGGAAGACTTTTTTAGAGAAAGCATAGTTGGAGAGGACCCCTTCTTTAGAAGGCTTGAACCACCCTGGGAGGAATTTAACCCTTCAGAGGAGCTTCCTAACCTAAGGAGAAGGGTCTTTGCTTGGAATACCATTTTCCCACATCTTGACCTTGAAGAAGTTGAAAGCATTAGGCTTCTTGTTTCAGAAGCTGAATGCGTAGAACTTCTAAAGGAAACCCAAATTATGAAACATCCAAAAATTGGTGGTCTAATTACCCTCTTTTAGGGGAAATGGTTGAGCTTTACCTTTTACTATTCCTTTTCTGCCTTTTAACGTCCTTTTGTCTTTCTTGTAGTGAAGCAACTATTTTTTCCCTTTCTCGCCTTGAGCTTGCTGATATCTATCGAAACCTATCGGAAAAAAAGTCCTTTGCCATCCTAAGAACACCAGAGGCTTTACTTTTTACCATCCTTGCCGGAAACGAAATAGCGGATTTCTTAGGAGGATTTTTCTTATCACACGCCATGTCAAGTCTTATGGATGCAGGAGCAAGGACCTTCGCCTTTGCCCTGTTCTTAATCCTTGCCTTTTATGTTGGCGATTTTATTCCAAAAATAATAGGCTATACCCAGAGAAGAAGGCTTATCTTTATTCTTTTACCTTTTGTGCTATTCCTACACAAGCTTTTCTTCCCGCTAAATTTTGTTTTAGAAAGACTAAACATTTTAGCCCATCTAAAAAGAAAAAAAGAAAAAGGAGAAGAAGGAGCCTTATCCACAGCCGAACAGTTTATCCTCTACCTTTTAGATGAGGCAAAAAAGGCTGGCAAAATAAGCGAGGTTGAAATAAAGTTTATCCGTGGGCTCTTTATCTCAGAGGACATACCCGTATCTACTATTATGGTCCCAAGGTCAGAAATCTACGCCCTTCCCAACCAAGAAGTCACACCCAAGCTTCTTCAGGAAATTAGCAGAACCCCCTTTACCAAAATCCCCGTCTATGGCTCAAACTTTGATGAACTAATAGGTATTCTTTACGTGAAAGACCTTTTCAGGTATGTAAAATCCTTAGAAGAAAAAAAGATTAAACTCTCTGAGGTTGTAAGACCCTCTTTTTTTGTTCCGGAATTCCAAAAGGCAAGAGACCTTTTACTTGAATTTCAAAGAAAACACCTTAAAGTAGCTTTGGTTGTTGATGAATACGGAACTATTAAAGGGCTCATCACTTTACAAGACCTTCTTGAGCTTCTCTTTGGTGAATTTCGCATCGAGGATGAACCAAGCTTTAAGCCTATTAAAAGAGTAAGCGAGGACAAATACTTAGCCCATGGTAATGCCCCTATGTACATCATAAAGGACGAACTTGAAACCTTTGATATTTCTCCCGAGGATGAAAGTCGAAGCTTAAACGGCTTTTTACTTGAACGATTTGAAGGAGTCCCAAGGCAAGGTGATAGCATTGAAATAGCAGGTTTTACTTTCAGAGTGCTTAAAGTTCGAAAAAACAAGATAATCTGGGTCGAAATCTGGAGAACAAAGGTATGATATTTGCCCTCCTATCCTTCTTATTTTTTATAGCTTTAGAGGCCTTCTTTGCCTTAAGCGAAATGGCTTTAATCTCAGCAGAGAGGCTAAACCTTCAAAAGCGAGCCAAAAAAGAAAAAATTGCTCGTATAACCTTAAAGCTTTTAGACAATCCAGAAAGGCTTTTCACCACAACCATCATGGGAATAAACATGAGCATCGCCGGAAACGCTATCTTTACTACATACTTTCTCATCTCATCCTTAGGGAATACGGGAGCTATGATATCGCTTTTCATCCCAATTTTTACCCTTCTCTTTGGGCAAGCTTTCCCCAAGGCCATAGGCAAAGTATATTCACAGACACTGGTTTTGATAGTTGCCCCCATCCTTTACACAGCTTCTTTCCTCTTCTATCCTGTTTATCATCTTAACTTGAGCTTAACTAATCTTTTTTTTAGAAAAAAAGAAGATTACAGCAACATACCTTATATGAAATTTAGAGAAGTTTTCTTAAGTCTTATAAAGTATGAAGAAGAAATTGATGCTAAGGAAAGAGAGCTTATGCATAAAATCTTTGAATTTAGTAAGAAAAAGGTATACCAAGTAATGATACCTCTTCCTCAAGTAAAAGCCTTGCCCCTTTCAGCTACTTTAGACTCAGCCATTGAATTTTGCAAACAGTATAACTTTTCTTACATACCTTTATACAAGGATAACCCTACCAATCTTATAGGGGTTGTTCGGGTAAAGGACCTGCTTCCAGAAACTAAGGATTATACTCTTCCGATATCTCAATTCATGATAGAACCCCTCTTTATACCGGAAAACATCCCAGCTTACGAAGCCCTTGCCATAATGCAAAACTCCAATCAAGATTTTGCCATCGTTGTTGATGAATACGGACTAACAACTGGCATCATCACCCTTGAAGACCTTGCTGAGGAGGTTTTAGGAGAGTTTACTGACCAGTTAGATTATCAACATCGGTTAATCATACCGCTTTCAGATAAAACTTATTTAGCCAAAGGTATAGTAGAGATAGAGAAGCTTTCTCAATTAGGGTTAGAGATAGCCTCTCAGGAGTTTGAAACCCTCAACGGCTTTCTTTATAGCCTTTTTAAACGTATACCCGAAACGGGAGAAAGCATAAGGTATAAAAATTTTGAGTTTATAATCAAAAAAGCAACCCCTACAACTGTTGAAGAGGTCCTGATTAGAAGGGTAGATTGATTTTCTTTCTTTTGAAGTTAGTTGTATCGATTGGCTGAGGGAGGGATGAAACTTCTTCCAATTCTTTAATCCTCCAAACAAGAGAAAAGAGTATGGAATTTACCCTTCCCTCAAGTTGATGTTTAGAGAAAAGATATTCAACCTTAAAGGAGTTAAAATAGAACTCTCTTGATGTTTCTTTTAGACCCAAAAAGTAGTAAGGCAGTTCTCTCAACCGGATGCGTCCTTCTTTTGGATAATAGACTTTGGCTTTAGAGGGGAGAATAACCCTTGGTCCTCCCTTTTCATTCCATTCGAATAAAACCTCCTCTCCAAAGGGGGGACTAATCTTTAGCAAAAAGTAAGTCTGCGAAAGATAAAACTCTCCATAAGACCCGGATGAGGGAATGTTAAGGAGCGTTGAAAAGTCTCCCTCAACATAGACCTTTCCTCTAAGTATTCGTCCTTCAAGTCCTTCTGTAGAGAGCATATCATAAAGGCTAATTATAGGTGGTTTAACTGCACAGCCTGTTAAAATAAAAATAAAGAGAAGAGGCAAAAAAGCTAATTTTCGCATCTTTTTACCTTGGAGAGAACTCTATCTTTTTCCACCCTTCTAAAGGCACTTTTTATTGCCCGTTTATACCATTGACAAGCCTTATCCTTATCCCCTAAAACTAAGTAAACATCCCCAAGGTGTTCAAAGATAACGGGCTCATCTTCCTTTAAATTAGAGATAGCCCTCTCAAGATGTTCCTTAGCTTTGGCATAATCACCTTTTTTATAGTAAAGCCAACCTACGCTATCCTCGATGTATGGGTCATCAGGCTTTAAATTATGAGCTTTAAGTAAGAGGGCTTCAGCTCGGTTTAAATCCCTGTTTAGCTCAACAAGACTATACCCTATAAAATTCAACAAATAGGGGTCATCTGGCTTCTTTTTTAAGAGAGGTTCTAATATTTGGATGATTTTTTCGTATTGTTCAAGGCAGGCCAAGTTTCCAGCCAAGACAAAAAGTAGCTCTTCATCATTCGGGAACTTCTTTAAACCTTCTTCTGCAACTTCTATCCCCTCTTCGCAAAGGTCAAGCTGGTCAAGAGCCTGAGCCTTAAACACAAAATGCCCACGCTCCATTGGGGTAAAACTCTTAATCAGAGAGATAGCCTTCTCAGGGTTTCTCTTTTTGTAGATAAGAAAACTTCGCTTCAAGCCTTCAAAATACCAAAGGGTATCTTGGGGGATGCTCTCATAAATTTTCAAAGCCTCTTCTTCTTTCCCTTTGTATTCCAGGGTTAAGGCAAGGTAGAACAAAAACTCAGGTTGAGCCTTGTTTTGAGAAAGGTGCTTTTTCAATAGCTCTTCAGACTTTTCCCAATCTTTCCGCTCAAGGTAAAACCCAACAAGATAGCGGAATAGAGCTTGGTCCTCGGGATTTTTGTTTAAAGCATTTATTACCAGTTTTTCGATGGTGTGAAAATCCCTTATCTCTTCTAAAAATCTTAAGGCTTCAAAGAAAATGGGATGCGAGCCTTCAGAAAGCTCAAGAGCTTTAAGATAAGCTGTTTTTGCTTGCTCATAATCTTTTTTTTCCTTATGAACCCTTGCCTTAAAAAGCCAGGCTACATGGTTGTTTGGGTCTATTTTTAACAACTTTTCGAGGCTTGCTAACGCTAAATCCCATTCCTTCTTTTGAAGATAGATCGAAGTAAGCAAACTTAAAGCTTCCTCATCCTTTGGTTTTTTATCGAGAAACTTTTCTAACAAAGAGATGGCTTTATAGTTTCTTTCTTTAAGAAGATAAGCCTTGCTTAAGAGCAGAACGATTTCCTTATCTTCTGGATACTTCTTTAAAAGACCTTCTCCATAAGTTTCTGCCTCTTCAAACTTTCCTGTCTGAAGATAAAGAACTAAAAGAGACCTTTTTAGAAACAAACTTTCTGGGTTAGCTTTAATGGCTTTCTTTAAGAGATCGGAAGA
>CAZJUD010000053.1:0-1625 GCA_964549125.1 uncultured Caldimicrobium sp. | reverse complement strand
TTAGGCTTTACTTTCCTTTCAGTTTTAATCGCCCTATTCAGCTTTTTAAAAGGTTAAAGCTTTTCAATAAAATTTAGCCTTTGCTATAGTCCAGAAGGTATTAACTTCATCGGGAAAAGTGCTACTCGTTTAAGAGATAATTAGTTTTCAGCTCTACTAAAAGTTTCAAAAGTATGTATTAAAATTATAAAAAAATCTCGTGGCAAAAGCTGCAAAATGTTAGTGCAAGGTCCTGGAGCTTATCCTATAAATTCACCTATAAATTCATACATCAATCCGACTTCAAAAGATAAATATTCCCATAAGCAAAATCCTAATGCTAAATCACAGGACCAGCTTGAGGAGCAAAGAATAAAAATGGTTGTAGAAAAGTTGAAGAGAATAGAAGCCAAGGTAATTGCGCACGAAATGGCGCACAAAATAGCAGGAGGGCAGTATACAGGAGCGGTAAGGTATACTTATACCAGAGGTCCTGATGGTAAGCTATACATCACTGGTGGCGAGGTTAGCATAGATGTCTCTGAAGAGCAAACGCCGGAGGAGACCATTAAAAAGATGGAAATCGTAAGGCGAGCTGCCCTTGCCCCTTCTGACCCCTCACCTCAAGATATTGCCGTTGCACAAACAGCAACTATTAAAGAGATGAGGGCAAGGCTTGAACTTTGGCGAAAAAAATTTGAAGAAATTGAAAAATCGACTAAACAAAACAACCTTTCAAAGGTAGCCTAAACCTTCTCATAGCGAAAGGAATAATAGGTATGAGAATACCTTTCCCTCAGCTTGAGCTTGAAAAGATACCGAACGAACCCGGGGTTTATCTTTACAAAGATGCAAAAGGTGAGGTCCTATATGTAGGGAAGGCAAAGGACCTAAGGGCAAGGATTTCAAGCTACTTCCGAAACGGCTACCTTAATCCCAAGGTCCAAAGGCTCTTAGAAAACTCAAAAGAGCTTGAATACATCCTTACCCGAACCGAAAAGGAGGCGTTACTCCTTGAGGCTATCTTAATCAAAAAACACCGCCCAAAGTATAACGTCCTTCTCAAGGATGATAAAAACTTTCCCCTCATTCGCATAAACTTGAATGAAGACTATCCTGCCCTTCAAATAGTGAGAAAAAGAAAAAGGGGAGATAAAGCCCTCTACTTTGGTCCTTTCACCTCAGCAAAAGCTATAAGAGAGATCCTTAAGGTTCTTTCAAAAACCTTTCCGTTAAGAAGATGCACTCTCGCTGAGATGAGACGAAGGAAGGCTCCCTGCGTCTACTATCAGATTAAAAAATGTCTTGCTCCTTGCGTTAGAGATGTCCCAAAGGAAGAGTATGCTAAGCTCGTGCAAGGCGTGGTTGACTTCTTCCAAGGTAGGGCAAGAGAGCTCCTTGATAAGATGAAGGCAGAGATGCTTGACCTTGCAGAAAGGCTTGAATTTGAGAGGGCAGCCTTCCTAAGGGATAGGATTAAAGAGCTTGAGGAGGTTTTAAACAAACAGGCGGTAGTGCTGTCTACCCCTGAAGACTTTGACCTCTGGCATGCAAAGTCCGAAGACGAAGACCTATACTTGATAGTTCTTTTTGTGAGGTATGGGTACCTCTCCGGCTTTCAACCCTTTAGGCTAAAAAGACCTATC
>CAZJUD010000052.1:0-15656 GCA_964549125.1 uncultured Caldimicrobium sp. | reverse complement strand
AATATCTGAGCTCGCTGAGCCTCAAAAAAGAACCGACCAGAGAATATCCGAGCTCGTTGAGGCTCAAAAAAGAACCGACCATAGAATATCTGAGCTCGTTGAAGCTCAAAAAAGAACCGACCAAAGAATATCTGAGCTCGCTGAGGCTCAAAAGAAAACCGACCAAAAAATATCTGAGCTCGTTGAGGCTCAAAAAAGGACTGAAGAGGAAGTTAGGATACTTGCTCAAGAGGTAAGGAGAACCAGAGAAGAAATGGGAGGGCTCTCCTTGAGTTTTAGCTATGCCCTTGAAAACGAAGCCTACAGAAAACTCCCAGATTTCTTAAAAAGGTTTGGAATAGAAGTAATGGAAAGGCTAATTAGAACTGAGATAGGAGGAAAGGAGATAAACTTCTTTGGTAAAGCTAAAAAAGATGGAAAAACTGTGTTCATAGTTGGAGAAGCAAAAATTAGACTTGATGATACAAAGAGAAGAAGGGATGTCTTCAAAGAAATTGAAGAAAAGATAGCTGCCGTCAAAAAAGAATATGGAGATGAAGAAATTGTTCCCCTATTAGTTACTCATTTTGCTACAAAAAGTATGCTTAAGAAGGCTAAAGAAAAAGGGATTCTTGTCGTCCAAAGCTTTGAATGGTAGGTGAAAGATAAAATAAAAACTGTGGCGTCTATCCAAAAAGGTAACCTTCGACCGAGTGCTCGGGGTGATAGAAAAAGGGCATTGAGGGGGACCTTGATTGAGACGAAGGGCCTTACGCCATAATCAGAAATAAAAAAGACTTCCATCAAAAGGGAAATTCCTTTCTTATATTCAAGGGAATAATTGGTGCCATAATTTTTTCTAAGAGCCTCGTTTCTCCTTGAATTTTGCTTAGAAAATACTAAATTAAGGGAAATTCGGAGAGGAGGGTCCTGATGAGCGGCTCTGGGATGACTTTAGCAGAAAAGATACTTGCCCATAAGCTTGGCGTGTCAAAGGTTAGCGCAGGGGAGCTCGTTGAGGTCCCGGTTGACTTAACCTTAGCAAACGACATAACTGGTCCTCTTGCTATAAAAGTTTTTGAAAGCACTTGCATCAACAAAGTTTTTGACCCAGAGAAGATAGCTTTAGTGATGGACCATTTTACTCCTAACAAGGATATAAAAAGCGCAGAGCAGGTAAGAATTTGCCGAGAGTTTGCCAAAAAATACGGAATAAAACATTACTATGAGGGCGGAGTTTGCGGGATTGAGCATGCTTTGCTTCCTGAGCTTGGGCTTGTTGTCCCAGGGGATGTAGTAATTGGAGCAGACTCTCATACCTGCACTTATGGAGCACTTTCTGCCTTCGCAACAGGGGTTGGCTCAACTGACTTGGCAGGAGCATGGATTACCGGTAAAACTTGGTTTAAGGTGCCAGAAACTATAAAATTTGTTTATTATGGAAAGCTAAAGCCCTGGGTGACAGGAAAGGACCTGATCCTTTACACCATCGGCGATATTGGAGTAGACGGTGCCTTATACAAGGCAATGGAGTTTACAGGAGAGGTAATCGAAAGGTTATCCATGGCTGAAAGAATGACTATGGCTAACATGGCCATCGAAGCAGGCGGGAAAGTTGGGCTTATGGTTGCCGATGAAAAGACCTTAGAGTTTTTGAAAGGAAGGGCTAAGAGAGAGCCTGTCATCCTTTATCCAGATAAAGACGCTAACTATGTAGATGTGCGGGAATACGATGTGTCAAAGATAGATTTGGTCGTTGCCCTCCCTCATCTTCCTTCAAACGTAAAGTTTGTGAAAGACCTTAGTGAAAAAATCTACATTGACCAGGTGGTGATTGGCTCTTGCACGAACGGAAGGTATGAAGACCTATTGATTGCCGCAAAAGTTTTGAGGGGACGTAAAGTGAACCCAAATGTGAGGTGCATAATCATTCCTGCAACTCCAGAAATCTATCGTTTGGCTTTAAAGACCGGTCTTTTAGAGGTCTTTGTTGAGGCAGGAGCGATCATCTCTCCGCCAACATGTGGACCTTGCTTAGGTGGGCACATGGGGATCCTTGCTAAGGGGGAAAGGGCTGTTGCTACAACGAACAGAAACTTCGTTGGCAGGATGGGGCATCCGGAGAGCGAGGTCTACTTAGCTGGACCAGCGGTTGCAGCGGCATCAGCCGTCCTTGGCTACATCGGGACACCTGAAGAACTTGGTCTAAAAGAACCGGAATAAAAATTTTCTGAGGAGAGGTGCTATGGAAAGGATAAAAGGTAGGGTTTGGAAGTTTGGAGACAACATTGACACAGACGTAATCATTCCTGCTCGTTATCTAAATACAACCGACCCAGAGGAGCTTGGTAAGCATTGCATGGAGGATGTTGACCCAGAGTTTTCTAAAAAGGTTAGAAAAGGGGACATCATAGTTGCCGGGAGAAACTTTGGTTGTGGTTCATCAAGGGAGCATGCACCAATTGCCATAAAAGCCTGCGGAATATCCTGCGTGGTTGCCGAATCCTTTGCCCGTATCTTCTACAGAAACGCCTTCAACACCGGTCTTTTAATCTTAGAAGCACCAGACTTTGCCAAGGAAGCAGAAACCGGGGACGAAGTAGAAATCTACCCTGACGAAGGAAGAATAGTCAATCTAACTAAGGGAAGAACTTATTACTTCAAACCCATACCGGAGTTTATGAAAAGGATCCTTGAAGACGGGGGACTTATTCCTCACATCATGAAAACCTATCAGGCAAGCTGTGAAATTTAGGATTAAATCAAACCATGCCAACTCCTCCTAAATTTTGCTTTGAGAAACCTGCTGACCTTTCATCCCTTTGGGAACTTATCAAAGCTTTGCGAGGTGAGGATGGCTGTCCTTGGGACAAAAAGCAAACTCCTGAGACGCTAAAGAAGTATCTCCTTGAAGAGACCTATGAAGTTTTGTCTGCCCTTTCAGAAGGAAGCCCTGAGGCGCTGAGGGAAGAATTCGGAGACCTGCTTTTCATCCTTCTTTTTATTATCTATCTTTTTGAAGAAAGGGGGGATTTTACTCTTCGGGATGTAGTCTATCTTAACTTTCAAAAGATGATCCGAAGGCATCCTCATGTTTTTGGGGAAGCAGTCGCAGAAACAGCGGAGGACGTTTTAGCCCAGTGGCAAAGGATTAAGAAAGAGGAAGGGAAGGAAGATTCTGTCCTTGGCAACATTCCGAAGATACTTCCAGCACTGCAGAGGGCTCTTAGGATTGGTGAGCGGGCAAGCAGGGTTGGTTTTGACTGGGAAAGGGCTGAGGATATCTTGGTAAAGCTAAGTGAAGAAACTTCTGAGCTCGAAAAAGAAATAAAGGAAGGGAAAGATAAAGAAAAGCTTGAGCTTGAAATCGGTGACCTTCTTTTTACTGTGGTAAATCTTTCAAGGAAGCTTGGCATAAACCCTGAGGAAGCGTTGCATAAAACCATAGCCAAGTTTGAAGAGCGGTTCAAGAAAATGGAAAGGCTCATAAAGGAGAGAGGATTAAAAATAGAAGACCTCTCTTTGGAAGAGCTTGATAAATTTTGGGAGGAAGTGAAAGTCCTTGAAAAGGATCGTTGAAGTCAAAGGGTTAAACCTTTCTTTTAATGGGGTAAAAATTCTTGAAGACGTAGACTTAATCATTGAAAAGGGTGATTTTTTAGCCATAATCGGACCAAACGGGGGTGGCAAGACAACTTTATTGAAATGTATACTCGGTTTTTTGAAGCCCCAAACTGGAGAGGTCAAGATCTTTGGAGAGCCTATTGAAAGCTTTAGGAACTGGGCAAAGATTGGGTATGTGCCTCAAAGAAGTAAGGACTACCATTTAAAGCTTAATCCCCTTACCGTGGAAGAGTTCATAGCCCTTCCCTCAAAGCTTTACGGGGTAAAGCTCAATCAAAATAAGCTTGCTGAGCTTATTAAAATCTTTGGCTTATCTGAGCTTTTGTCTAAAAGGCTTGCCAATCTGTCTTTTGGTCAGGTTCAGAGGGCTCAGATTGTGCAAGCCTTAGCATTAGAGCCTGAGGTCGTGTTTTTAGACGAGCCTACTGTGGGGTTAGATTTCATGAGACAAAAGAATTTTTATGAGCTTTTGACGGAGTTTAATCGGCAAGGGCTAACCATTGTAGTCATTACCCATGAAACTTGGCTGCTACACCGTGGAATTAGCAAGGTTGCCTGCCTAAATAGGAGACTTTACTATCATGGAATTCACGAGGAATTTTGTCAATTGGCAGGACTTGCCAAGGAAGGAACATTTCCTGATTTTCATCTCCTCGGTCACGAACATTGGTAAAAGGTTATGGACGATTTTTTAGGTTACTTAAGTTTGATAAAGTGGGGGCTATTATCTTGCCTTTTTTTCTCCCTTTCAGCAGGCCTTTCTTCGCCTTTTATTCTACTAAACAGGAATGCTCTCCTTCCTCATGCCTTAACGCACATCCTTCTTCTCCCGCTTCTCGTCATCTCCCTTATCTTCCCTACCCTTGATGAGTACTTTCTCATTCCTTTAGCGGTCGGTTTAACGCTTATTCTTAGTCTCTTTATTTGGCTTTTAGAGCGGAGGCTTTCTATCTTTGAGGATTCGGCAAGTGCAATCGTTATCCACCTTAGCTTAGCTTTAGCCTTAGTGCTTGCAGTAAAGGGCTCTAAGTATGACTATAGGCTTCTTTCTTATCTCTTTGGTGACATTTTGCTTGCTACAGAGCAAAGCTTTTTTATCTCTCTCGTCGTGTTTGTTCTTACCCTTCTTTTCTTCATCAAGCATCGATATTCACTTCTTATCTCTGCCCTTGGCTGGGAGTTTCCTGGCATAAACATGGCAAGACTGAACCTTATCTTTTTACTCTTTCTTTGCCTTCAAGTTGTTCTTGGGGCAAAGATCCTGGGGGTACTCCTTGTTTCAGCCTTCTACAACTTTTGCGGTCTCGTAGCTTTAAAGATCTCTCCATCTTACCGCCAAATGCCTCTTTATCTCCTTAGCCTTAATTTAGCTGCTGTTCCGGGAGGAGCAATCATCTCCTACCTTTTAGATATTCCCTTTTCGGCAAGCACTATTATATTTATGAGCTTGTATCTTCTCCTGATGACCTTAAAAGGAAGGTAAGGAACATGAGGCTTGTTGATAGCCATGCCCATTTAAACATGGAAAACTTTAGGAAAGATTTAGTAGAAGTCATAGAGCGAGCCAAAAACAATGGAATTGTCAAGGTGTTGATAGTTGGAATCGACAGAAAGACCGGAGAAAAAGCCCTGGCTTTGAAGGAATTTTTTTCTGACTTCTTGGAGGTTGCTCTTGGTTTTCATCCTCATGAGGTAAAAAAGATAAGCGATGCGGATTATTCTTGGCTTAAGAACAACTTAGATAAAGCTCTTGCTGTTGGTGAGATTGGGCTTGACTTTTATAAAGAGTATTCTCCTCGGGAGCTTCAGTTTGAGCACTTTGAGAGGTTGTTAAGCTTAGCAAGAGAGAGGAAAAAACCGGTTGTTCTTCACTTAAGAGGGGATGCGGATTTTTGGGATTTAGCCATCACTTTCTTAAAGCCCTATCGAGATTTAAAGATGGTTTTTCATTGCTTCACCGCAGACTGGGAAGTAGCAAAAAGGCTTCTTGAGTTTGATAGCTTGATATCCATTCCTGGGGTTGTAACCTATCCAAACGCAAATGGCCTAAGAGAAGCCGTTAAAAACATCCCCTTAGAGCGTCTAATCTTGGAGACAGATTGTCCATTTCTTGCTCCTCAGCCTGTTCGTGGGAAAAGAAACGAGCCAGCCTACCTTGTTTACACCGCAGAAGCTATCTCAGTGATAAAGGGTTTGTCTGTTGAAGAAGTAGCTGAAAAAACTACCGAAAATTTTTACAGATTCTTTGAATTAGCAAATTCTTAATGAATTCTCAGCATGCCGATAAAAAGGAGGAAGCAAAGATGAGGCTTAAAAGGACGCATTTTATAGAAGAGCTGATAAGGGAAGACCTTTTGGGGGCGGAAGTTGTTGTTTCGGGCTGGGTCCTCCGAAGACGAGACCATGGGGGCGTTATATTTTTGGACCTCAGGGATAGGACGGGTCTCTTGCAGGTTGTGTTTGAAGAGGGAGTAGCTCAAGAAGTCTTCGAGATAGCAAACCAAATTCGTATTGAGTATCCTGTGTCGGTAAAAGGAATCATCAGAAGAAGACCAGAGGGCATGGAAAACCCCAAGATTCCCACAGGGTATATTGAGCTTTCCGCTTCTGATGTGGAGATTCATAATACCTCTAAAACACCTCCTTTCCCCATGGATGAAGACTTAAGCCAAGTCTCCGAGGCTACAAGGCTTCGCTATAGATACCTTGAGATGCGAGCCCTTGGTGGGCCTTTTCCTTTCATCTTTCGCCATACCGTAAACTTAACCATCAGAAATTTCCTATCCGAAAGGGGTTTTCTGGAGATAGAAACTCCCTTTTTAACCAAAAGCACTCCTGAAGGGGCAAGGGATTTTCTTGTGCCAAGTAGGCTTTACCCAGGAAAGTTCTATGCCCTTCCCCAGTCCCCACAGCTCTTTAAACAGATCCTGATGGTCGCTGGTTTTGAAAAGTACTTTCAGGTCGTTAGATGCTTCAGGGATGAAGATCTAAGGGCTGACAGACAGCCAGAGTTTACTCAGCTTGACCTTGAGATGTCCTTCATAGAGGAAGAAGATGTTATGAGCCTTTGTGAAGAGCTTTTAGCTCATCTTTTTGAGAAAACGCTTGGAATTACCCTTTCAACACCCTTCCCAAGACTATCCTACGACAAAGCCATGGAGCTTTACGGAACAGACCGTCCAGACCTGAGGTTTGGGCTTGAGTTAAGAGATGCAACCCACCTTGCTAAGGAGACACAATTTCAAGTCTTTCGCGGAGCTGTTGAAAAGGGAGGCATCGTTAAAGGATTGGCAGCCCCTGCTCATTTTTCAAGAAAAGAGCTTGATGAGCTCACCAAATTTGCTCAAGAGCTCGGAGCCAAAGGTCTTGCCTGGATAAAGTATACAAAGAACGCACCTTCCTTTGAGGAAAAGTGGGCATCTCCGATCGTTAAATTTTTCCCGCGCGAGGTTTTAGAAAGGCTTGAAGAGGAGTTTGAGCTTAAGGATGATGCCTACACGCTCTTTTTTGTGGCTGATGCTCCTCAACAGACAAACCTTGTTCTCTCAGAGCTTAGGAAACACCTTGCTGAAAGACTCAAGCTTATCCCAGAAGGAGAGTTTTTCTTCCTTTGGGTGGTTGATTTTCCGCTTTTTGAATGGGATGACGAGGAAGGGAGGCTTGTTTCTGTTCATCATCCTTTCACCCATCCAAAGCTTGAGGACCTTGACCGGCTTGAGAGCGACCCTTTGTCTGTTCGCTCAAGGGCTTATGATGTCGTCTTAAATGGAGTTGAAGTCGGAGGGGGGAGCATTCGTATACATCGTAGGGAATTACAAGAAAGGATTTTCAAGCTTCTAAACATAAGTCAAGAAGAGGCTGAAGATAAGTTTGGTTTTCTCCTTCAAGCTTTAGAATATGGAGCTCCGCCTCACGGTGGAATAGCCCTTGGTCTTGATAGGCTTATAATGCTGATGCTTGGAAAGAAGAGCATAAGAGAGGTTATCCCCTTCCCGAAGACCCAAAGGGGACAATGCCTACTCACTGGAGCCCCAGCTGAGGTAACGCTAAAACAGATCCTTGAACTTCACATCATGCCTGGATGGAAAGACACCTCAAGTAAAGGGGTAAAGAATGTCCTTAAGGAAGGTGAGGTAATGGATGAATGACAAAGCTTTTTGTCGTAGAGTCGCCAACAAAGATTAAGACTTTAAAAAAGATTTTGAGGGGATTGAACAACTCCTTTATTCTCCTTGCAACCTATGGGCACATTAAAGATTTACCAAAGACCTCCCTTGGGGTAGACCTAAACACCTTACAGCCAAACTTTGTTTATCTTCGGAGCAAATACAAAGTCTTAAGGGAGTTAAAGAGACTATCTAAAATGGTCTCTGAAGTCTATTTAGCAACCGACCCTGACCGAGAAGGCGAGGCTATAAGCTATCATGTTAAGGAGTATCTATTGAGCCAAAGAAAGGATTTAATATTCTTTCGTTTGGATTTGCGGGAGATAACACCTCTTGGTGTCAAATCCGCCCTAAGCAATGTTAGAGAAGTAGACGAAAGGCTCTTTGAGAGCTTTCTTGCCCGTAGGGTTCTTGATAGGCTCATAGGCTACTTAGTCTCACCCTATCTTTCAAGAGCCTTCAGAAAATCCCTTTCAGCAGGAAGAGTGCAAAGTCCAGCCCTTAGACTTATCGTTGAGCGCGAGCAAGAAATTGAAAACTTCAAACCCGAAGTTACCTACGGACTTGCCCTTATCTTCAAAAAGGATGGAATTACCTTTACCTCCGAGCTTTTTAAGAAAAAGGGAGCCTATAGAACAAAGAGTAAGGAAGAATTAGAAGAGTTTTATAAGAAATATGTGGAGGGAGAAACCTTATATGTAGCCAAGGTAGAAACAAAGGAGGTAAAGGAAGCTCCCCCACCACCTTTTAAAACAAGCACACTTATTGAGGCTGCAGGAAAAGCCTTTGGCTTTTCTGCTAAGGAGACAATGTCCTTAGCCCAAAGGCTTTATGAGCAAGGCTACATCACCTATCACCGCACAGATTCAACCAGGGTAAGCCCCTTAGCAAAAGAAATGGCAAGAAATTTTATCCTTAGAAACTTTGGTCCCGAATACTCAGCTCAACGACGGAGGCGTGTTAGCGGAAAATTTGCCCAGGATGCTCACGAAGCTATAAGACCAACAAGGCTTGAAGAAAAAGGCATCGGGCTTCCCACAAAGGAGCGCATGCTATACCAGCTTATCTGGCAGAGATTTTTAGCAAGCGAGATGGCAAGCGCAGTTTATTCACATGTAAAGGCTGAGATTAAAACTTCTAAGCTCCCCCAAGGCTTTAACTTTGTCTTTTCTGGGAAAAAGCTCCTTTTTCCTGGGTTTAAGGTTCTCTTCTCTGAAGAAGCAATTTCTCAAGTCCCAGCCTTATCCGAAAAGGAAGAGCTAATCTTAATAGATTATAAAGTAGAAAGGCACGAGACAAAGCCGCCTCCTCGCTACACAGAGGAATCTCTGATCAG
Organism: uncultured Caldimicrobium sp.; assembly: GCA_964549125.1. Classification (GTDB taxonomy): domain Bacteria; phylum Desulfobacterota; class Thermodesulfobacteria; order Thermodesulfobacteriales; family Thermodesulfobacteriaceae; genus WYEG01. The sequence goes on along the minus strand of CAZJUD010000052.1, from coordinate 6,551 downwards.
AAAGATGGAAAGCCTTGGCATCGGTCGTCCTTCAACCTACGCTACCATGCTTGATATACTCTACCAGCGAGGCTACATAAAGAAACAAAAGAGGGAGCTTATGCCCACCGAACTTGGCAAACAGGTTTGCGATTTCCTCTGTCAAAGGACACCTTTCTTCATGGACTATAAGTATACCGCAGAGGTTGAAGAGGAGCTTGATGAGATTGCTAAAGGTGTTAAAAGCTACGACAAAGTGGTAAAAGAGGTATTAGAAAAACTGAAGGAATGCTTAAGGACATGAAGCTTGCTGAGGTTTTAACTCTTCCAAAGTTTGAAGCACGCTTCATTGAACGAGTAAATCGGTTTGTGGTGAAGGCTGAGCTGCAAGGTAAGCTTGTTCAAGCCTACCTTCCAAACCCAGGGAAACTCCTTGAGCTCCTCTTACCCGGTGAAACTTTAATCCTTACTCTAAACAATGCCCAAGGATTTAAACCAAACAAACTTCCTTACCTTGTGTTAGCCGTCCTAAAGGATGGTGAGCCCGTCCTTCTTCACACCCATCTCACAAACAGGATCATCGCTGAGCTTATAAAACAAGAAAGAATACCAATTTATAAAGGGTATGAGGTTTTAGCTTTTGAGCCTTCTTTTGAGGGGGCAAGGTTTGACCTCCTTTTGAAAAAGGACGGAGAAAAGGTATTGCTTGAAGTCAAGACCTGCACCCTTTTTAACGATAAGGTTGCCATGTTTCCTGACGCAGTCTCTCAAAGGGGGACAAAGCATCTTTTGGGCTTAGCTAAGACTAAGGAATGGGGATATCTTCCGCAGTGCCTGTTTGTAGTGATGAGTAGGAAGCCTAATTATTTTTTACCAGCCTTTCACATTGACCTTGCCTTTGCTAACGCCTTTCTTAAGGTTAAGAATTCAGTTGAGCTTCGGGCTATAGCTATTTCCTCTGATGAAGACTTAAGGTCCTTTACGTTTGTGAAAGAAGTAAAGATCCCCTTTGAGAGGTTAGAAAGCTTAGTCAAGGATAGGGGATGCTATTTTTTGGTGATGGAAGTCAAGGATGATCTTAAAGTTGAAGTTGGAGCCTTGGGCAGGCTTACTTTTAAGCCCGGGTACTATGTCTATGTAGGGAGCGCAAAGGCAAACCTACAAAAGAGGATAGAAAGGCATAAAAGAAAGCACAAAGCTTTGAAGTGGCACATAGATTATCTGACAGTTACAGCAAGGGTTGTTGCAGATTTTCCTATAAGGTCAGAGGAAATCTCAGAGTGCGAGCTTGCAAGGATGCTTAAAGGCTTTGCAGACGGGGAGGTTCCGAAGTTTGGCTCTTCAGATTGCCAATGCCAAAGCCATCTCTTTTATTTTTCTGAAAATCCGTTGAAAAGAAAGGATTTTATATATTTAATAACCGACCTAAGACTTAGACTTTAAATTTCAAATAATCTTTTTTAGCGTTAGCAAGTCAATCCTAAGAAGCTTTTTTAGGTATCAAAAGGGAACCTAACTTCGAGGCGTAGCCAAGGTGGACCATACCTTAAGGTTAAAAGATGAGTTTAGGACCTTGCTTATTTCAAGAAGAGCTGTTAGTTCAGCTTGTATCCTCTCAAAAGAGCTCATGTTTCCAGAATAACATTTTATCAAATTTGTTCAACTCTTGCACAAAATAGACAAAATTGTTAATTATTTACATATGTTCATCCCTTTTTAACCTTAACTTTGCTTTGATTGCAACTTGGCATATTTTTTGTTAAACTCAACTTACAAATTTTAAACCAAAAAGGGAGGTTTATGATGGAGAGGCCGAGGGATAAGAAGGATGTGCTTGAACTTTGTAAAAAAAACGATGTGCGTTTCATTAGGTTTTGGTTTGTTGACATCCTTGGGCAGCTGAAAAGCTTTGCCATTCATGTTGATGAGTTACCTACAGCTTTTGAAGAGGGAATGGGTTTTGATGGTTCGTCCATTCGTGGTTTCCAAAGGATAGAAGAATCAGACATGGTAGCTATCCCTGACCCAACAACCTTTGCTATTCTTCCCTGGAGACCAAAAGAAAAGGCAGTAGCGAGGATGTTCTGCGATATTTATCTCCCTGATGGAACACCCTATCATGGAGACCCAAGGTTTGCTTTAAAAAGAGCCTTAGAAAAGATGAAAAAGATGGGTTTTACCCACTTTTTCCTTGGTCCTGAGCTTGAGTTCTTCTACTTCAAATCTGATAAAGCACCGGAAATTCTTGATAAAGCTGGTTACTTTGATTATCCAATGGATGCAGCTGAGGACCTAAGGAGGGAAACAATTCTTGCTTTAGAGAGCATGGGTATAAGGGTCGAATACTCTCACCACGAGGTTGCTCCTTCTCAGCACGAGATTGACTTAAGGTATGATGATGCTTTGACCATGGCTGACACCGTTGTCACTTACAAAGTCACCGTAAAAGAAATAGCAAGAAAGTATGGAGTTTATGCAACATTTATGCCAAAGCCAATCTTTGGGGTTAACGGAAGCGGAATGCACGTCCACCAGAGCCTCTTTATAAAGGACAAGAACGCCTTCTTCGACCCAAACGACCCCTACCATCTTTCCGATACAGCAAAGCACTACATCGCAGGACTTCTTAAGCACATAAAAGAGATTACCTTGGTTTTAAACCAAACGGTGAACTCTTACAAAAGGCTTGTTCCAGGGTACGAAGCACCAGTATACATCTGTTGGGCAAGGAAAAACCGTTCAGCCCTGATCCGAGTTCCTATGTATAAGCCCGGAAAGGAGAAGGCTACAAGGATTGAGCTAAGAAGCCCAGACCCTACCTGCAACCCCTATCTCGCCTTTGCCTGCATGCTTCATGCAGGATTAAAAGGAATAGAGATGAAGTATCCTCTACCCGACCCGATAGAAAAGGATGTCTACCACATGTGCCAAGCAGAGAGGGCATCCCTTGGCATCGAAGAGCTACCCGGAAGTTTAAAAGAAGCTATAGAGTATGCTAAGAGAAGCGAACTCCTCAAAGAAGCCCTCGGCGAGCACATCTACAATCAACTTATCATCGAGAAAGAAGCAGAATGGGATGACTATCGCATAAGGGTCACCGAATACGAAATCGAAAAGTATCTACCAATCCTTTAAAGTAAAATAAAGTAAAAACATAGGGGGCGTATGCCCCCCAATTTTTTGAATTTTGAATGAACGATCCCTTTACCATGTCACAACAGATTATTCACTCTTGAGGATTGTTTATTTTAGCCATAAATTTTATCAATCCTAATGGCTTTAGTCGGGTGGCAAGTATTTATGAAGGAGTAGCTTCTTACTCCTATGTGTGATTTTAAGGGACGGATTAAAGTTTTTTTTAAATGTTCCGATAAAAAAAATAACCAAAACTGGGGGATGTTTCCCTAATGAGGATTAGCGATAAGCTTGACCTAACTCTACTAAGCTCAGCATTAGATGGAAATGAGAGCCCCCTTCCCATAAAGAAATCTCAAAACATAAAGCCAACGGATATTTCATCAATCAATGAGAAGCTATTGAATAGTAAATCAAACAAGACAAAGTCAATCGCAACCTTTAATGAAGAACCTAAAAATCTCAACGAAGAGGAGCTTAAAGGGGTAGTTAAAGAACTTAACAAACTGCTAAGCGGACTAAATCGTGCCTTAAAAGTGGAAATAGATAAAGAATTAAAGATACCAGTTTTTAAGATCATCGACCTTGAGACTGAAGAGGTAGTTAGACAAATCCCCCTTGAGGAGATTCTCAAGTTTAAGAAGGCTTTGACAGCCTTTCTTGAAAAGTATGGAGCGTTAAGTGGTAAAGAAAATTTAGGCAAGATGAATAAAGGGGAAGCTCCCAACATAAAGGGGCTTTTCCTTAAAAGGGAGGTATAGACTATGGCTGACGAACTTTACCTAAGCAATATCACTGGGCTTCTTGATGTTGAAGCCTTTGTTAAATCCTTAACTTTAGCAAAACAAAGATCCCTCCAAAAAATTGCTCAGGAAAAGGCTCTACACCAAGCTAAGGCAAGCTCCATCACAAACCTTCTTTCCGGCATAAAGGACCTAAAAGATTTTGTCTCAAACTTAAACACCGATAAGCCTTTTCAAGGAAAGAGCGTTTCGGTGTCGGATAGTTCAGTCATCTCGGCTCAAGCAAGCGCTAACACCCCTAACTTAACCCTAAGGGTGAAGGTGAACCAACTCTCCCAGGCAGAGATGAGGCTATCTACAGAGGGGGTCTCAAGCCTTGATACCGATCTTTCATCCTCAACCTTTACCCTGAGGTATTACACAAGCGACTCAGTGTATGAGGAGACGACGATTAATTTTTCCGGAGGTACTCTTAACGACCTTGTCAATACCATAAATTCTTCTCAAAACAAGGTTCAAGCAAGTATATTCTTTGACGGTAGTAGCTACAAGCTTCTTCTTTCAGAAAAAGATGTTGGCACTTCAACAAAAGAGACATCTGATACAAGCTCGGTCATAGAGATAAGCTCAGGGAGCTTACCCTCTGAGCTTGGTTCCTTAACAACTCTTCAGCAGGCAAAGAATGCAAAGTTAGAACTTCCAAGCGGAAGCATTCTTACAAGCCCAACAAACACCTTTAAAGATGTTTTGCCAGGACTAAACATTACCGCTCAAAAGACCTCAACGGATTTTGTCAGCCTCACCATAAACGATGATTTGTCCGGAGGCAAGAAGGCAATTTCTGACCTATTAAACAAGATAAACGAGGTCTTAGAGCTTTTAAAACCCTTGACTGAAAAGGGTGGGCTCTTTCAGGGCAACTCCGCCTTGGTCCAGATTAAGGCAAGCTTTTTTAGGCTAACCAAACCTTTACAAGAGTTGGGATTAATCAACATCGGGGATGATGGAAAGTATTCGTTGAGAAGTGATGCTTATGAGCAGCTTGCATCGCAAGGTAAGATTGAAGATGTAAAGAGGGCCTTGACTTCTGTCAAAGAAGGGTTATCAGCATACCTTGAGGGACTTTCAAAGACTTTCACGGCTTATAAAAGGGCTGAAGACCAAGCCATTTCTCGCCTTGAGAAGAGAGCTGAAGAGCTAACCGCCTCATTAAGCAAAGAGGAGAAAAAACTTAGGCTTATTTTTAGTAAAATCGAAGCCTTAATGAACCAGAACGAAACCCTAAGGACAAGGCTGGAATCTTTTGTTAAAGGGTTAAGCGAGACGAACAAACAATAGATTTTAGAAAATTACCCACCATCCGATAAGTAATGTAAAAAACAAGGAGGGGAAAAATGGTTAGCCCTCAACCTAAGTACTTAGAAAAGGAAGTTTTCTCAGCAAACCCTACCAGTCAGGTCGTGCTCCTTTACAACCGAGCGATCGCTTTACTAAAACAGATTTTGATGGCTGAATCCGAGGAAGACGAAGTTAAAAGGGTGAAAATTAGAGCTGAAGCTTTTAGCAAGGTGGTAGACATACTCAGTTATCTTAAAGCATGCCTAAACTTTGAGAAGGGAGGTGAAATAGCCAAGAATTTAAACGACATCTACGAAATCTTGATCGATGAGTTGATAAGGGCAAGCGTAAAAGGGGATGAAAAGCCTGTTCACGATTCTATTGAAATCTTAGAAAAGCTAAGGGATGCCTTTTATGCCATCGGAAGGGCGTAAAAATTTAAATCTAAAAGAGAGCCTTAAAAAGGTTGAGCTTGCTCTTCTTTCTTCAGATTTAGAAAGTGCAGAAAAAACTTATGCTGAAATCCTTGAAAATTGGACAATGTATGAGGAGGCTTTAAAAGGTAGGGAACAAGAGGCTAAGGAATGTTTAGCTTTGGTTGAGTACATCGGAAAGCTTCTTGAAGAGAAGCGAGAAGAAACCCTCCGCCAAATGGAGATATCAAAGGTCCGAAGGGCTTATGCCCTTCGGTCAATAAAGTAGTTAGAACCGGGCATTTTTTTGACAATAGATTTCACTTGGGCAGCTCTTGCCGCAACCTCCCCAGGATGCTTAAACTTTCCTTTTGTTATGGGCACAAGGGCTATTGAGAGGGAAAGTAGGGGTATTTCTCTTAAAACTCCTTGTCTATCTTTGGCGATAAAGTAGCCTCTTTTTAGGTCCTCTTCGCTTAAAAAAGCAGGCAAAAGGGCTTTAAACTTTTGAAGTATTTCTTTACTTATCTCTTCAGCCATGGAAAGTGGGACAATAAACACAAAGTCGTCTCCTCCAATATGACCTAAGAAAGCCTTTGAGGTCTTCTCGAAGATGGTAGTCTGCAAGATCCTTGCTAAATTCTTGATAACCTCATCTCCGGCAGAGAAGCCATAGAGATCGTTGTAGGTTTTGAAATTATCAAGGTCCACATAGCCGATGGCTAAGGGTTCTTCGCTTTCAAGGGCTTTTTTTATGGCAAGCTCGATGGATACATTTCCTGGAAGCCCGGTTAAAGGGTTGTTGTCTGAAATCCTTGTGAGCCTGTGGAGGCAAAGATTTATCCTTATCTTTAGCTCTAAAGGACTTGAGGTTGTTAAGAGTAGGTCATCAATGAAACGTAAAATTCTGTCATCAGTTAGGCTTCTAAGGTCCTTTTCTTCA
>CAZJUD010000051.1:0-6937 GCA_964549125.1 uncultured Caldimicrobium sp. | reverse complement strand
GCGACAGAGGGGAAGAAAAAGAGAAAACTGGGTGGAGGTGGGAGAAAAGGGATCGAAGAGCGACGGAAGGGGGGGGGGTCAGGGTGACCCCTTGTGGGTCGTCCTGAGGGGCGTTAGCCCCGAAGGACCTCGGGAGAGGCCCTTCGCAGGCCCTTCGCTGACGCTCAGGGCGACAAAAAAGAGTGCTCAGGGCGACAAAAAGAGAGGTCTCAGGGTGACAAAAAGAAGGTGTACTCAGGGCGACAAAAAAGGGGAGATCCTTTGCTTTGCGCAAAATTGGGGGAGAAAAGCATTTCTCGAACACCCTCCACCCCCTTGACAAATTTTATAAACAAATTTATTTTGATTGAAAATCAATTGCGAAAAGTTTAGAATGCTTGAAGAGATTTTAAAAAGCTTTAGGGATTTCATTCGCAAAAAGGGGCTAAAGTATACCTCTGAGAGAGAGGAGATACTACAAGAAATTCTTAGCATAGATGGACACTTCGATGTAGAGGAACTATATCAACGATTAAGACAAAAGAACAAAAAAATTTCAAAGCCTTCAATCTATAGGAGCCTTCCTTTATTCATCGAGGCTGGATACATTCAAGAAGTGTATCGCCAGGACGGGCACTCGCATTATGAAGTAACTATCAACAAAGCTCCCCATCTTCACTTCTTGTGCCTGCGCTGTGGGAAAGTAGAGGAGATCATAGACCCCGAGCTTGAACGGCTAATTCAATTAAAGGAGGCTGAAAAGGGATTTAAGCTACTTACCCATCACTTAGAATCCTTTGGTATCTGCGAGACTTGTCAAAAGGCTGAAACCATAACCCTTGATATGGTTGAAAAAGGTAAGGTTGTTGAAGTCCTTGATCTACCTACGGATGTGATTTGTAAAAAGCTCATAGCCATGGGTTTAAGAAAAGGTGAACTCGTAAAGGTGCTTCAAGTTTGTGGGAGAACCATGCTCGTTGAAATTGGAAACTCAAGGATCGTCATAAACAAAGAGCTTGCAAGCAAAATACCGGTCAAGATTGTAAGGACGGAAAAGGTTGCTGAAGAAGTGCCCTGTGAGCTTATAAACGGAGAAGAAGCTCTGCAAGAACCCTGTCCTTTAAAAGATAGAGATGAGGCTTGCCAGGGTAAGGAGGAAAAGGGGGATCCTATGATAAATAAAAACTGCCCCCGCAACTTTTTGATTAAGCTCCTATCTAAGCTTTAAAAATCTTATTAAAAGGTTGAAATGAAAAAAATTCGCGTCCTCTTAGCGGGTAATCCAAATGTAGGGAAAACGAGCCTTCTCAATCATATTTGCGGGACAACTTTAACTATTGGAAATTTTCCTGGGGTCACGGTTGAAAAAAAGGAAGGGCGGGCCGTTTTTCAAGGCTATGAAATAGAGTTTTTGGACATCCCGGGCATCTATACCTTAGAATTTTACACCTCCTTAGATGAAAAGATTGCGGTAGATTATCTGAACCAAGGGGACTATGACCTTATCCTTAACGTGGTTGAAAGCCCTAAGCTTGAAAGGGACCTCTATCTAACCCTTCAGCTTGCTCAGCTAAAAAAGCCAATGGTAATTGCCCTTAACATGACTGATGAAGCCGAGGCTTTAGGTATAAAGATAGATGAGGTAAGACTTTCTGAAATCCTAAAAGTTCCGGTTGTGAAGACTGTAGGAAGGACAGGAAAAGGAGTAGATGAGCTCCTTCCGGCTCTCATTTCCGCCTATGAGAAAAACTTAGTCCCAAGCCTCTCAAGAATTCCTATTCAGATAGTAAGCGGTGATGAACCCTCAAACCTTGATTATGCAAGCCTGGCTCAAGGTTTGGCTAAAGAGGTCTTACGCAAAAGGCTTGTCACTCAAAGAAACATTTCGGATTTTCTTGATAATCTTTTGTTGCATCCAGTTTTTGGCATCTTCTTCCTTTTTTTGATCTACTACCTTGTTTTTAAGACGGTGTTTGACCTTTCTTCTCCCTTGGTTGATTTTCTTGACGGCTTTTTTTCGGATTTTTTGGGTAAAGGGCTATCTTTTCTATTGAGCCGTTTAGGTTTACCGGATTTTTTGGTGCAATTTTTTGGAAGCGCTGTAATTGGAGGAGTTGGCACGGTCCTTACCTTTGTTCCGGTAGTCTTCTTGATGTTCCTTTTTATTACTCTTTTAGAGACCTCTGGATATCTTCCCCGGGTTGCCTTCCTTATGGACAGGTTTACCCATAGGCTTGGGCTCCACGGCCATAGCGTCATTCCTTTACTCCTTGGATTTGGCTGCAATGTGCCTGCCATCCTCGCCTTAAGGGTCCTCCCTGACCCTAAGGACAGGTTGATCGTGATGGCTATGATACCATTCATGTCTTGCAGTGCAAGGCTCGTCGTATTCTCTTTTTTTGCAAGCCTCTTTTTTAAAAACCCAGTTCTGATCGTATTTTGTCTCTACATGTTTGGAATTTTCGTAGCGGTGCTTACAGGGTTAATCCTAAAAAAAACCTTTTACAAAAAGGAACTTTCTCATTTTGTGATGGACCTTCCACCCTATCGTTTACCCTCAGCAAGAATGCTCTTTCGCATCGTTTGGCTCCATTTGAAAAGCTTTCTTTTCAGAGCCGGAACGATAATTTTTGCCATATCAGTGGTGATCTGGCTCCTTTTAAACCTTCCCTTTGGTGAAAAAAATTTAGAGAATACCTATGCCGCAAGAGTAGGAAAAACCATCTCCTACATCTTTTCACCCCTTGGCTTGGATGATTGGAGAATAGGAACAAGCTTGATCCCCGCCTTTTTAGCAAGAGAAGCCATCATTTCAACCCTTGGCGTCATCGTCGAAGAGGATGAAGAAGAAAAGGTCGAACATTTTGATTGGAAAAGCAAGGCTCAAGAACAGGGAAGGACACTTGTTGAAGCCCTAAAAAAGGGCATAATCTCCCTTCTTACTCCCTATCCTACTGTTTTAGCTGACGACGATAAAGAAGAGGAAGAAAAACAAACCGTTAAAGAAAAAATAAAGGACCTATTTAAGCCACCTCAAGCTTTGTCTTTCTTAGTTTTCATCCTTATCTACATGTCCTGCCTCGCAACGCTTGCGACCATCTGGAAAGAGGCAGGTAAAACCTACGCTCTTCTTTACTTCTTCTACAGCTTCTTCTTAGCCTACATACTTTCTGCCCTTACCTATCAATTATCAAGGCTAATTTTGAGCTAATTTAAGCTAAAGAGCTCGTGCAAAGCCCCCAAGCCCTACAAGGTTTATCATAAAATGAAACTTCGTATCCTGTGGCGTTGAAGTAAAACCAAAACCAAGGAGATAGCAATCATGCAGATAAGAAAGCTCAAGCTTTAACTCAGAGGTCTGATTAAGCTTTAGGTTTCTTGTGATGTAGAAATGAAGAGCTAACTTCTGCCAAAAGGTATGATTAGCCGCCAAAATAGCCTGCTTTGTCTTCCAAACAGAATCCTCCTGATACTGAAGGGTTAGGTTATCAATTAGGACATTGTTCGTCGTGATGGTAAAATAGTGCTTTTTGAAGCCATAACCGTAAAAGTTGTAGGTTGCGTCGTACCGTGCACTAATTTTCCTTCCTTGAAGGAGGACTTGAAGGTAAAGATCAGACAAGGCTCGCTCCTCAGGGGGTAAAGAGGTTGTGCTCCTTCTTGCCTTCTCAATGTCGTAGATTTGATAGGCTTTAATGATCAGGAAATTTAACCGCGTAGGAAGGTTGAAGAATTGCCACAGCCCATACTCCAAAGCCAAGGTCTTATCCTTTAGTAAATCTTCATCTACGAATATCGGAACATTCTTTTTCGAAGACTTTGACCGATAATGCAAGGTGGTAAAAGGCTTAAGCACATGCTCAAAGTTAAAACCTTCTGTTTTACCAAAAGGCAAGAAATATGACCTTTTAAGTAAGGTATATGTAGAAAGATCTGCAGAAATAAACCAGCTTGAAAGATTATCCTCAGTGAAGTTTCCTTTCTCTGAGAGATAATAAAGATTTTGGGTGTAGGAAAGGGTAAGAAGATTTCTTAGGTAGGAAAATTTAAAAGGATAGTTCAATTCAAGCTTTGGGGAAACCCTGTGCCCATAGTAGTCCCTTTCTCTGTAAAAATAGTGATAATCAAAGACAAGCGATGGCAGAATAGCGTGCCACTTAAAGGGGAGGATGTTTAGGTGAAGATTGGCTAAAGGCTGAAGGATAGTTTCATCAGCGTTAGGACCATGATAATCGTGATAAGCACTTGAAATCCTGGTGTAGAGGCTATCTCTAAACCACTGTCCCCAAATGCTTGAGGTTCGATAATCCTGGGTTTTATCATCAAGGTCTCGCCTAAAGGTCTCAAGATAGCTAAGTTTCACTCGGTCAAACCCGCCTTCACCAACGTTAAATTCCTCAAGAAACCCCTTATCAGAGGCTAAGTCAACATCAAGATGCACATCAAGATTTTCCCTTAAGCCAACATCAACCTTTCCGGTTAGCCACCATCGTTCCCCTTGCCCTTTTTTTGTATCATCAATGTATCGGTAGTTAAAGACCGATTTTATGTTTTCGGTAAGGGTTATCCTGTTTTCCAAATCAATAAGAAGTCCCCTCCTCGTCAGATAAAGGGGGGATACAGTGAAGTCTATCTGGTCTGTAAGGGGTAGAAAGTAAGGGAGTTGGAATCCAAAGCCAAGTCTCCTGCCCTGGACGATGTTCGGAAAAAGGAAGCCCTGTTTTCTCTCCTGCAATACAGGTATACTCACCTTTGGCATGAGGATGGACTTAGGAACATAAAGAAGTGGAACCTTGCCTGCTCTAAACTTTGTAGAATCAGATTTGGAAAGCTCATCGGGTCCAAAAATAAAGTTTTTAACCTCTACGCTCCAGGGCGGAAACTCTTCCTTTTCACAGTCAAGCTCGCAGCTTGTAATGATAGCCCTTTCTGCTCTGTATTCGTTTAAGGCGTTCTTCACAAAGCCATAAGCTTTTATTCGTATGTTTTGTTTTTTAAGAAAGAGAAAAACGCTATCGCTTTCCAACTGATTGAACCTTAGGTCAAAGGTTGCAGAATCTCCTCTTAGGCTTGCCTCCTCCGAAAGATGAAGAATTTGAAATCTTTTTAAAACTAAGATTTCCCGCTGTGGGTCAAAGATTGCTTGGTCGGCAAGGACAAAGAAATCCTTGCTTTCTACGAAAACATTACCTTCCGCAAGGAGCTTTTCGCCCTGCCCAAGGATTTCAAATCTATCAGCAGAAACCTCAACCTTTGAAGACGAAGGCAGGGCGTATGAATGATTTGTGTTTATTAAAAGAAAAAATAAAGTAATAAGAAAGACTGCTATTGTTTTTAGCCAGTTCAACGATGGCTTTATTACTCTTCCTCTTCTTCGAGAAGCTCTTCAACCTCTTCCTTTCCAGCCTCTAACTCCTCAACCTGCTCTTCATCTAAGTTAAGCAGAAGAGCCATAAATTCACCCACATGGGTCTTCTCTTCTCTTGCCACATCAAGAAGGATGGTTCTGATGTTTTCATCCTCTGTCATGTTGGCAAGCTGTTCATAGAGGTTGATGGCGTCAAGCTCAGCTATGATGGCTAAACGAAGGATCTGTTTATCAAGGTCCTCCTCATCAATTCTATCAAGCTCAATGGGTATTTTAGAAAGCATAAGACACCTCCTTTAGTGGAATAGCTTATTTTTCCATTTTAACTTTGTTGTTCCTAATGTCAACGAATTTCTTTCACTCATGCCAAACCAGCATTTCTAAACCAGAACTGGGTTGCCCCCTACCTCTTTAATGAGCTTTTCTATCTCCTCTTGGGGTAGGTTTGTGACGAGTTCCCTTTTGTGGCTTTCGCTTATCTTTTCTTCTATTACGGTGCCATGAAAATGGTCTGCCCCGAAGAGAAGGGCAACCTGCCCTAAACCAACGCCAAGAAAAACCCAGTAGGACTTAATGTGCGGAAAGTTATCAAGCACTAAGCGCGATATGGCAAAGGTTCTTAATATCTTTTGGGCTGAAACAGGCTGAAGATGGGAAAGCTTCGTGTTTTCAGGCAAAAAAGGAAGGGGCACAAAGCATTCAAAACCTCCTGTTTCGTCCTGAGCAGCCCTGAGCATAAGAAGATGTTCTATGATTTCCTCCTCCCTTTCCAAATGACCAAAAAGAAGGGTTGCATTGCTTCTTAGTCCAAGCCTGTGAGCAGTTTTGGCAATTTCAAGCCATCTTCTATGGTCTATCTTTGCTGGATATAGCTCCTCTCTTAGTCTATCAGAAAAGATCTCTGCCCCACCCCCAGGCAAGGCGTTAAGCCCAGCCCCCTTTAAGTCCATTAAAACCTCTTCAACATCCTTCCCAGAGATTTTACTCAAAAAATCAACTTCAACGCAGGTAAAGCCACGAATCCTTAGGGTTGGGAAGTTTTTCCTTATGGCTGAGATAAGCTCAACATAATAGTCGTAGGGAAGGTCTGGGTTTAGCCCCCCTACGATGTGAACTTCTCTAAGGTTTGGGCTTTCTTTGACCTTCCTTAAGATGTCATCAATCTCAAGCACGTAGGCTCTTTCATCATCTTTGCTACAGTGATAGGCACAAAATTTACAGTGCATGATGCATACGTTTGTGTAGTTGATGTGCCGATTGATAGTGTAGTAATAATTTTTACCGTGAAGCCTCTCTTTAAAGCTGTGAGCAAGCTTGCCAAGCTCAAAAAGGTCAGCGTTTTTATACAGGTTTAACGCTTCTTTAAAATCAAGCCTCTCCATATACGAATTAATTTTACTTCCTTTTTTCCTTCTGAGAATATTTTCTTTAAATGATTGATAGAGGCCTTGCAAAAGTCTGTCTTTTAAGTTTTTGACCATTCCGAAATAAACTTTAGGGCTAAAATGAAAAAAATTTTTCAAAAAAAAAAGAAAAAAATTAATGCAATTTTAAAATATGCTCCAATTTGATAACGATAGTTTATTTTTT
>CAZJUD010000050.1:0-2004 GCA_964549125.1 uncultured Caldimicrobium sp. | reverse complement strand
TGTTAGGATAAGGTTGATGAGGTTTGGGCGTAGAAAAAGACCTTTTTACAGAGTGGTTGTTGCTGATTCTCGTTCCCCGAGGGATGGTAAATACATCGACAAGCTTGGCTACTATGATCCCTTAAAAGAACCCTACGAGTTTAAAATTGACGAAGAAAAGGTAAAACTTTGGCTTTCAAGGGGAGCTCAACCTACTGAAACCGTTCGAGCCCTTCTTAGACGAGCTGGCATAAAGGTTTAATCCTTATCAAGCATAGGAGGGGGACATGAGCAAACTCAAAGACCTTGTTGAGCAGATCGCTAAGGTTTTGGTAGACAAACCAGAGGCTGTGCAGATTAATGAAATCGAAGGTGAACAAACAACTGTCATTGAGCTTAAAGTTGCTAAAGAAGACCTTGGCAAAATCATAGGAAAAGAAGGAAAAACTGCTAAGGCTATAAGAACAATCCTTGGGGCAGCAGCAAGCAAGCTTAAAAAAAGAGTAGTGCTTGAAATCATCGAATAAGTATAATTGACAGAACCTAAAAAACTTCTTCCTATCCTTAGGGTAATCTCAACCCATGGACTAAAAGGGGAGGTCAAAGCCCTCCCCTTAGCTACAAACGACGAGCTCATTTTTAAGGCAAAAAATTTTTACCTTCGAGCCTTTCCCAAAGACCCCCTTGAGGTAGAATCCATAAGACCTGGTCCAGGAGAAAGGGTCTTTCTTTTAAAGTTTAAGAATGTTGATTTTGAATCTGCTAAGGGACTAATAAATTCTACCTTATACCTTCCGGAAGAGGAGCTTCCTACCTCATCTGAGGAAGAGGTCTACATCTATGAGCTTGAGGGGTTAAAGGTGGAAGATAGCGAGGGGCGGGTCTGGGGGGTTGTTTCCGAGGTTATGCCCCTTGGTGAGTATAGCCTTCTTCGTGTAAAATCTGAGGAGTTTGATTTCTACATACCCTTAGTCTCAGAATACGTAGAGGAAATCGATTTAACAAACAGGAAATTAGTCGTTAAGGATGTTTCTGCCCTTGCCGAGCTTGGTAAAAAATGAAGTTTTACATTTTAACCATCTTCCCGGAATATTTCGTTAGTCCCCTTAAGGTTGGACTCCTTGGAAAGGCGATCGAGAAGGGTCTGATTGAGGTTGAGGTTTTAAACCTAAGGGACTTTGCCCGGGATAAACACAGGACCGTTGATGATGAGCCTTTCGGTGGTGGAGAGGGGATGGTGCTTAAGCCTGAGCCTCTCTACCAGGCTATTCAAAAAGTCAAGGAAAGGGACCCATTTACCCATGTAGTCTACCTTTCACCCCAAGGAAAGCTTTTTAATCAAAGGGTTGCAGAATCTTTAGCCAAGCATAAATCCATCCTTTTTGTATGCGGAAGGTATGAAGGGATAGATGAGCGGATCCGGGCTCAATTTGTTGATGAGGAGGTCTCCATCGGTGATTATGTGGTCTTTGGGGGTGAGGTGGCAAGCCTTGTGGTGATAGAGGCTGTCTCTCGGCTTATTCCTGGAGTTGTGGGAAGAAAGGACTCAGTAGATAAAGAATCCTTTACCTCAGGTCTTTTAAAATATCCCTGCTACACCCGTCCAAGGGATTTTCTTGGATATAAAGTTCCGGAGGTGTTAGTTTCCGGAAACCATGCAGAGATTGAACGCTTTCGTAGGCAAAGCTCCTTAAAAATAACCCTTGAGAGAAGACCTGAGCTCCTTCATTCAGTAAGCCTATCTCAGGAGGACTATGCCTTTCTCAGAACCCTTCTTGAAAAACAAAGGGTTTACCTCTTTCTTCTTCATTATCCAGTGAAAAACAAAGAAGGAAAAACCATTGCCTCAGCCATCACAAGCTTAGACCTTCACGACCTTTCAAGGCTTGCCAGAACCTATGGACTAAAAGGTGTCTTTGTAATTCAGCCTTTTTCAGATCGGCGAGAGATGGCAGAAAGGATCTGTAGGCATGGGACGGAGGGGTTTGGCTCAAAGTATAACCCTACAAGACGGGAAGCCATAAA
>CAZJUD010000049.1:0-2537 GCA_964549125.1 uncultured Caldimicrobium sp. | reverse complement strand
CCCTATTGGTTTTGCAGGAGGTCATTTTAATGATGTGACATTTTAAAATAGGAATAAAATGTGACATTTCAAAATAGTAACGACACAATAGCCTCGAAAAAGTCCTTGACAGCCTGTTTTTTTTAGTTTATATTATTGGCATAAGCAGGGCCGGTAACTCAGTCGGCAGAATACCAGCCTTTTAAGCTGGGAGTCGCAGGTTCGAGTCCTGCCCGGCCCAGAGGGGAATATGGCAGCCCCCCTCGTCTAGCCAGGGCCCGGACACCGGCCTTTCACGCCGGCGACAGGGGTTCAAATCCCCTTGGGGGCGCCACCTTTCAACTTCTTAATCAGATTGCTTATGTCCTCGGAAAAAGCAATCGTCCTTCTTAGTTCAGGAATGGATAGTGCTGTTTGTGCAAGCCTTGCTGTTAGGTCATATAAAACTATTTTTCTTCACTTTCAGTATGGGCAAAGGGCAGCTCAAAAAGAGCTTGAATGTTTCCATAGGCTTGTGCAGTATTTTAAACCAGAAAAGTATTTTGTTGTTGAACTTTCCTTTTTCAAACAAATAGGTGGTTCGAGCTTAGTTGATGAAAGCATAGAGATTGAGGAAGATGTTACGTCAGGCCTTCCCTCAACTTATGTTCATTTCAGGAACGGAGTTTTTTTAAGCATTGCCACCGCTATCGCTGAAGCCTTAGGAGCCAGAAGAATATTCATAGGGGTAAATCAGATAGATTTTTCAGGCTATCCAGATTGTAGAGAAGAGTTTATTAGAACAATGCAAAAGACGATAGCCCTTGGGACAAGAATGGGAGAAGAGCTTAAAATAGAAGCCCCTCTTCTTTATCTATCTAAAGCCGAGATTGTAAAGCTTGGTTTAGAGGTCGGCGCTCCCTTTCATCTTACCTGGTCCTGTTATCGGGGTGGAGAGAAGGCATGCGGTCGATGTCCCTCCTGTAAATTAAGGCTTAAAGCCTTTGCTGAGGCAGGAGTCCCAGACCCTATCCCTTACGAGCTATGAAAAGGTTTGTCTGTAAAAGGTGCGGAGCTTGCTGTCAGGGAGAAAGTACCGTTTCTTTAACTAAAGAGGATGTGCTAAACATAGCCAATTACTTAGGACTTTCTGTTGAGAAATTTTTAGAAAAATACACAGTAAAGAAGGGAGAAAATAGGTTAGAAATGCGGGTGCTCAACAACCACTGTATATTTTTTGACGAAAAGGAAAATCTTTGCTTAATTCATCCCGTCAAACCAAAGCCTTGCAAAGAGTGGCCCTTCCCAAAGGCAATATGGGAGAGCGAAGAAAACTTTAAAATCATAAAAGAAAGTTGTAAAGCCCTTGCAGAAATCTCTTATGAGGATTTACAGAGCTTGAAAATGTTTAAATCGAGGTAAGTGAGCGACTAACTAATAGAATTTATCAGCATCCGCCTTAGGACAAATAGGACTTGCTTGAACGGCCTTGCCATCCTGAAGAAGCCAATGCGACCGAACCGAAGGATAAATGTGAGATTTTTAAAAGCCCTCGCAAGTCTTGTTTTTTGCCCATAGTTAATTAAAATGATTAAAATATGTCCTACTTAGTCCTTGCCAGAAAGTATAGGCCCCAAAGGTTTTCAGAGGTTGTTGGGCAATCTGCGGTCGTTAAAACGATTGTCAATGCTCTAAGAAGGAATAAGCTTAGTCATGCCCTTCTTTTTGCAGGAATAAAAGGAACAGGAAAGACAACCTTGGCAAGGATCGTAGCTAAGGCTTTGAATTGTCACAACATCAATCACGAAGAGTATGAGCCTTGCAATCAATGTCAATCCTGTCTTGAGATAATGAAGGGGATTCATGTTGATGTCTTGGAAATAGATGCAGCCTCAAACCGTGGAATAGATCAAATAAGGGAGATTATAGATACCTTAAGGTATGCTCCTGCAAAGGGTAAAGCCAAAGTCTACATCATTGACGAAGCTCACATGCTAACCAAAGAGGCAAGCAACGCCCTTCTTAAGTCCTTAGAGGAGCCCCCATCTCATGTCTACTTTATCCTTGCCACAACTGAACCAAACAGGCTTCCCCCTACCGTTCTTTCCCGTTGTCAACGCTATGAATTTAGAAGGCTTGATTTTAAGCTAATTTTAAACCATTTACAGAAGATATGCGATCTTGAAAACTATCAAATTGAGCAACCTGCCCTTGAACTGATAGCAAGAGAAGCTCAAGGAAGTCTAAGAGATGCCCTTTCTCTTCTTGACCAAGCAATGGCCTACGGTGTTAGAACCAAGGAAGACCTTCTCTACAGCTTTGGCTGGCATGAAGAGATAATCTTTGAAGAACTGGCAAAAGCGTTGATCGAACGGAATTTAAAAAAGGCTATGGAACTTGCGCAAAATCTTTATGAAAAGGGAGTTGATATTGTTTCCTTTACTGAAAGATTAACCCACCTCTTTCGGGAGCTCTTTTTGGCTAAAATATTTTCTCAAGAGGTTCTTGCGGACAAAGGTATAGATTTTCGCTTGCTTAAGGACCTTCTCTTCTTAGGAAACAAGGAGGATTTTCTCTTA
>CAZJUD010000048.1:0-6036 GCA_964549125.1 uncultured Caldimicrobium sp. | reverse complement strand
AGAGCTAAACAAGACCAATCAGGTTTTTGAAGAGGAAAACCGGAAATTTGAGGACCTCTGTCAAAAGTTAAGAGAGGAAATAGCAAAGCTTTCAGAAAAAAGGGCTCAGATGACAAAAAAGATCTCATCTGGAATATTAAGAAAATATGAAGTTATTCGTCAGAAAAAAGGAGGAATAGGGATAGCCTCGGTAGAAAACGGCGTATGTGAGGGCTGTCATATGGCAATCCCTCCGCAACTTTACATAGAAATCCAAAAGGATAATCGTTTCCACGAATGCCCCCATTGCAAAAGGATCATCTACTTTAAACGGTATTACCATCAAGAAGAGATAGAGGAAGGTCAAAACCTCAAGGAAGCCAAAGCAAGTTCGTGAAGCGTTATTTCCTAAGCCAAAACAACCTAAATTCAATCCTTGAAGAGGTCAGTCAACTTCTTCGCTTAGAAAAGGTTGGAGCCATACCTACGGAAACATACTATGGTCTTGCCTGCAATCCCTTTTCTCAAAAGGCATTGGAACGCCTTGTAGCTATTAAAGGACGTGAAGAGGGGAAACCAATACTACTTCTCTTGGGGAGGCTTGATGACCTTCTTTTGGTAGCTGAAAGAATCCCGCCCTTGGGTTTGAAGTTAATCAAACTTTTTTGGCCAGGGCCTCTGACTTTGGTTCTTCCTGCTAAGAAAAACTTGCCGAAGCTCATCACCGCTGACACAGGGACGGTTGGGGTTAGGCTTTCAAGCCTTGAGCTTACAAGAAAGGTTGCCATAGCCTTCGGTGGACCTATCACAGGAACAAGCGCAAACAAAAGCAATGAACCAGCCATATCAGACCCTGAAGAGCTGATAAAAAAGTTGCCTGACCTTGACTTTATTTTAGATGCTGGAAAAACTGAAGGGAAAGCCCCTTCTACCGTAGTTTCTGTTGTAGAAAATAGACTTGAGTTGATACGAGAAGGAGCAATACCATTCGAGGAAATAGAAAGAAGGCTCAGGGAAGCTTAGAAGAGCAAAGAAGAGCCAAACATAGTTGAAGAGGGTTAGCCATTTATGGTCATCCCGATAATAGCGAGGGGGATTAAGAGATGAAAATAGCCTTTTGTGGAAAAGGTGGAGTGGGGAAGAGCACGCTTGCTACTCTTTTAGCTCTCACCTTTATTGATGAAGGGTACAAAGTGCTTGCTATAGATGCTGACCCAAGCCCACATTTGGCAAGGCTTTTTGGTATAGAGGGCGAGGTAATGCCCATAGCTGAGATGGCAGACCTTTTAGCGGAAAGAGCTGAAAAACAAGGTCCTTACTATACCCTTAACCCCAAAATTGACGACCTTCCTGAAAAGTACGCCTTAACTAAAGACGGACTAAGGCTCATGGTTTTAGGGGCCATTAGGGTTGCAGGGGGTGGCTGTGCCTGTCCAGAACAGACCGTTTTAAGAAGGCTTCTGCACTATCTAATCCTTACCGCACGGGAAGTAGTCATCGTTGACATGGAAGCAGGAGTAGAACACTTCGGTCGGGCAACAGTTACCCCTATGGATGTGATCCTTGTTGTCGTTGAGCCTTCAGCTGGTAGCAGAGAGACTGCAAAGCAGATCCTTCGTTTAGCAGGCGACCTAAACCTTCACAGAGTATATCTTTTGGGAAATAATGTTAAAAGTAAGGCTCAAGAGGAAGTCCTTCAGAAAGAATTTGGGGATAAGCTCCTTGCTACCTTCCCTTACGACGAGGAGATTGAGGAGATAGAGCTTAAGGGAGGCTCCCTTTGGGATTATCGCGGGCTTCTTTTCCAGAGGATGAAGGAGGTTAGACTTGCCCTTGAAAGAATGCTCGATCAACCTTCCTGATATCCAAAGTGCAATACCCGATACCCTCATCCCCATAAATAAGGTTGGTATAAAAAACTTAAAATACCCTATCAAGGTACTTGACCGAGCCAAAGGATTTCAGGATACGATAGGGGAGTTCAACCTTTATGTAGACCTTCCCTCTCATTTTAAAGGGACGCACATGAGTAGGTTCGTTGAGGTGCTAAATGAGTTTAAGGACGAAATCCATGTAAAAAACATAAAAGAAATCCTAAGGAAACTAAAGACTAAGCTTTCTGCACGGTCTGCCCATCTTGAGGTTTACTTCCCCTACTTCATAGAAAAAAAAGCACCGGTGACTGGTGTCTCAGGGTTAATGGAATATCAAGCCTTCATGAAGGCTGCCCTATTTACAAGAAAGTTTGATTTGATACTTGGTGTGGTGGTCCCTGTCATGACCTTATGCCCCTGCTCAAAAAGCATCAGCAAGTACGGGGCTCATAATCAAAGGGGAATTGTTACCATTCAGATTAGGAGTAAGCCTTTTATCTGGCTTGAAGAGCTGATTGAGATCGCAGAAGAGAGCGCATCCTCTCCTGTTTATCCTATCCTTAAAAGACCTGATGAGAAATATGTAACAGAAAGGGCTTATGAAAACCCCAAGTTTGTGGAGGATGTAGTTAGAACTTGCGCAAGCAAGCTTCTCCAGATTGAAGGTATCTATTGGTTTTCTGTTTCAGTTGAAAATTTTGAATCCATTCATGGGCACAACGCCTACGCCTACATTGAGCACCCATCTCAGAATTATTCTTCAGAGAGCTCTATCTCAAAAAAGGATGCTCCGCATTCGTAGCATTTAACATCGAGGGTATTATCGATCATAGCTACATAAATAAAATTGGAACCGCATTCTTTACAAAGCTCTATTTTTTCATCCTCAATTGCCTTAAGTATCTCTTCTTTTAAATCCTCAGGGATATCAGGGTCGAACATTACCTGCATAGAGCCTCCGGTCTGATGATAGTTCCTAAAATTTTAACAATGACTTCCTGAGTTGTAAAGTATTTTTTACGAAATTTTGAAAAAAATTTAGTCCTCTTCGAAGACCTCAGCTGTGAATACGTAAAGCTTTGTCTTTGGGTCCTTGTAACAATCTTCAGGGAGACCAGCCTTCAGACAACCTTGACGCAAAAATTCCTCCCGAGTTAGATTGTATTCCGTTGCGACTTGCGGAAGAAGAACCCCACGGTTAAACCCTTTGACGATGTAGATGCCGTGCTTTCCTACCTCTACCTCCTCTGGTCTTGCAGGATAAAGAGGGCTTAGGATGGATATTTCTATTTTGACCTCGGGCAATTCCTCTTTTGATAAAGGTGGAAACCTTGGGTCCTGAAGGGCAGATGAAAGAGCAAGCTCGGGGATCAATTGATACAAAGGTTTTCTACCTTCAAGCTCCCCTATACAACCCCTAAGCCTTCCTCTTTTTGTTAAGGTTACAAAGGCTCCCCTTTTTTCATAGAGACTTTTGTATTCCAGGGGAGGTGGGGGAGACGTATAAGGCTCCCCTCGAAAGTAAGATACTAAAGCCCTACGAGCAAGGTCTAAAAGATATTCCCTTTCCTCTTTAGTTAGCATTATTCCTTAAAGCCAAGCTTTTGCAAAATCACTTCCTTAGGTATGAGACCGCTTCTCATCTCTCCATCAGGAAAGATAAAGGTTGGTGTCCCTCTTATCCTTAAGTTAGCAACAAAATTCATTGCATCCTCAACAAGTTTCTTTCCGGCTTCGCATTGATTCCCGCTCTTATAGCCCTGTTTTAGACCCTCAAAACCCTTCTTATCGCAGATGATAGAGATGGCTTTTGCCTTAGCTTCCGGATGGATTTGCTCAAGCGGGAAAAAGATAACCTTTACTGCAAGCTTTCCTTGCTTTACAAGCTCATCTAACATCTCCTCTGCCCTTTTACAGAAGGGGCAATCGGGGTCAGTAATGAAATACACAAACTTATCTGAGTTTCCATATACAAAAGCTACCCTCTTTTCAAGCTCAGCAAGTTGAGATGTATTTAGCACAATCTTGTTTAGCAAGGCAAGCTTTTCTTGAGTCAGATTTTTTTTAGTAGATACCTCGATGATGTTTCCAGCTACAAGATACTTTCCTTGCTTGTCAACATATACCAAGCCTTTATCAGTATCTGACACTTTTAAGATTACCGAACAAAGCCCAGAAACCTCTGAAGGTTCAACTTTCTCTACCGTTAGCCCTTTCTGCAGCCCATCGATCATCTTCTGCAGGTCTTCAACCTTTGGGCAACTAAAGCTCGTAGACCCCTGTTTACAGCCTGAAAAAACTAAAAGTGAAGCAAAGGCTAAGGTAAACAAAGTCTTTCTCATCTTTATCCCCCCTAAATTTTTGTAATAATTTGAATTCCTTTTAAGAAAATACTACAGTTCTTTTAAAATAAAAGAGGATAACGGATTGCGGTCTGACCGTTTAGACCGATCATCTGGGTAGCCAAGGGAGATGACGGCGCAAAGTTCATAGGCTTTTGGTTCTAATCCCAGGGTCTCTTTTACTTCCTCTTCACGATTTAATATTTCTCCAAGCCAACAGGATCCAAGTCCGCAGGCTGAGGCTGAAATTAGAATATTTTGGATTAGCGCCCCTGCAGACTGATGATCCTTTATCTGATGATACATCTTCTTCTTATCCAGGAGAACAACAATTAAGACCTTGGCAGACCTTACGATCCCAGAGTATTTGGTTAGCTTTGCCAGTTTTTCTTTAACTTCCTCAGACCAGACGATGACGAAGCGCCAAGGCTGATTGTTTAGCCCGGATGGTGCCCAGATAGCCGTATCCAGGATCTTCAAGATCAATTCCCGGGGTGGGACTTCGTCTGTGTATCTTCTTATACTCCTTCTCTCCCGTATCGCTTTAAGGATTAATTCGCAGTGTTCACTCTTCATACAATGCCTCAAGCCAGAACTTTGGCAGGGCAAAGCTTGCAGCATGTATTTCGTTTGTATAATACTTCACATCAACTGGCGGTGTCCCTTTTGGTAAGTGAGGGTTCTTAAAGGGACATCTCATCATGTAGGCATTATCGCTTCCAAAAGAGGGGACGTTTGCGCGAAACACATAAACCTGTTCCTTTCCGTAAACCTCTGTATATATTCTGTGAACACCAAGCAGGATGTTTTTCATCGTAAAAGGCGTGCCACACTGCTGAACGATTATCCCATCAGGGCAGATTTTTTTTAGCATTTCATGGAAATCCTTACCAAAGAGGGCATGAGATAGCTCCTGAATGTTTTCAGGACCGCCAATGTCTGGGTCGGTAGAATCGATGATGACAAGCTCAAAGGTCTTCCCCTCAGAAAGATAATCCTTCACGATTTTGAAGGCATCGGCAGTGATAAGCTTTAGTCTTTTATCCTTTGGATCAAGGGGTAAAAGTTCAGGAAAGTATTCTTCAACAAGCTTAGGAATTAAAGGATCTATGTCCACAATGACGACCTCTTCTACTTGTCCATACTTAAGGAGTTCCCTTGCACAGCCATAATCCCCACCACCACAGATAAGAGCCCTTTTAATAAACCCCTCTGGTGCTGACTGAAAGGGAATGTGGACCAAAGCCTCATGATATATGAACTCATCCCGCGAGGTAAACTGAAGGTTGTTGTTGATAAAGAGCATCCGCCCCCAGAAATTATTCTCAAGAATGTAAATGTTTTGCAACCCCGAATGACCGTAGATAATCCTTCCAATGTAGCTAAAAAGATAGTCTTGATTTACAAATTCTCCAAACAAAACCTTTACACCCTTTCCTTCGCAGGCAAGAGCAGAGGACATAATCTCCTTAGACATAGGGGAACCCCTCATGAGAAGTTAAAGGAATTTTTTGTTGTTTAAAATTTTAACCCCATCCCCCCTTTTGTCAATACAAAAGGAGAGGCTGTTTGAAAATTCTTGCGAACATACCTTGCCATCTTGAGGTAGCGTAGGCAAGCGAAGGATCTAAGGGACCCTTCGGCCTTTCGGCCTCAGGGTGACCCCCAGCGCGTCTTCCTGAGCGAAGCGAAGGATCTCAGAGGCCCTTCGGCCTTTCGGCCTCAGGGTGACAAAGAAAAAAGGCCTCAGGGTGACAAAGAGAGGGGGCCCTTCGCATCGGCTCAGGGTGACAAAAAGAAGAGGGCTCAGGGCGCCCCCCATCCTAAGGCGAAGCCTAAGG
>CAZJUD010000047.1:0-8144 GCA_964549125.1 uncultured Caldimicrobium sp. | reverse complement strand
ATGTTTGAGAAAGAAAAAGGCTTCCAAGGAAGAGTAGCGAGGAAGTTCCGGCAAAAAGCACAGCAACTGAGCTTAGCTCACGGCTTTTCGCAACCTGTCCCCGCTTGCGAGCCTCCTCCCGCCTTCGAGGCGTTGCCTCTTCTGTTCGTTCCTGTAAAGTTTCTTCAGGCATAGTCTACGCCTTTTATTGTCCTGCCTTTAAAAGATGTAGAGTAAAGCTTTTAAAGGCTGAAAGCTGGGTGGTTAAAACCTTGGGTAAAAAAAGGAGCATAAGCCCCAAAATTATCAGACCAAGCCCTAAGGTTAAGGGAAAGCTAACAAACATCACATTCATCTGAGGAATAAACCGCCCAACTATGGCAAGGACGACATAAACTAAAAGCATAAACACAAGTATAGGACCTAAGATTCGAAGGCTTAAATCAAAGATAAGACTGCTCTTTTTAAGAATATAGGAAAGTAAATTCTGTTTAAACAAAACAACTCCTGGAGGCAAATAATCAAAGGAGTATACAACAAAAGTTAAAAGATGGTGATGAAGGTCAAATGTAAAGAATAAAAGAAGAAAGATTAAGAAAAGAAATTCAGAAATAATAGGGATGCTAACTCCGCTGATAGGGTCAATGGTCTGAGAGATACCAAATCCCATTTGCAAACCAACCATCTCTCCACCTACCTGTATCCCTGCGAGGATAAACCTTAAAAAAAGAGAAAGAAGGAAAAAAATTAAAAAATCAGAAAGAAGCAGAAAAAATAATGTAAAAGGAGACTCGGGAAATGGTATATTAAGTTTTATCACTGGTGCAAGGGCTAAGGATAGAACTAAACTTAAAGCCACTTTAACTCTTGCTGGCAAATAGGCAGTGGTAAAAAGAGGAAAGATGAAAAATAGAAGGGTAAATCTTTCTAAAAGAAAAAGAAAGGCAATAAAATAAGTCTGAAGGTAGGTCAAAATTTCTTGGGTCATGGTTTAATCATTTTATAAAACCAGGTATGTTTAAAATCAACTGAGAGGTAAAATCACTTAGTTTTTTTATCATCCAAGGGAGGGTAAAGAAAAAAACAAGGATCATAGCAAGGATCTTAGGGACAAAGGTTAAGGTCATCTCTTGTATTTGGGTTACGGCTTGAAAGATGCTTATCCCAAGACCGACGATCAAGGCGGTAGCTAAAAGGGGTAAGGACAAAAGAAGGGTAATCTTTATTGCTTCTTTTGCAATACCAATAATCGTGACATCTGTCATCCTTTTACCTCCCTAATGAAAGCTTTGGACTAAAGAAAAGACAAGCAAATTCCAACCATCGACCAAAACAAAAAGAAGGAGCTTAAGTGGAAGACTAAGCATCATAGGAGGTAGCATGAGTATACCCATGGAGATCAAAACAGTTGACACAACTAAGTCAATTATTAAAAAGGGTATGTAGAGGAGAAAACCGATCTGGAAGGCAGTCTTCAGTTCGCTTATCATAAAGGCTGGAATTAGTGTAAGCAAGGAGACATCTTCTGGGGTTGCAGGTCGTGGCTCACCCCTAAGCTTGATAAAGAGGGCTAAATCCTTTTCTCGGGTATTCTTTAGCATGAATGCCTTAAAAGGTGAGGAAACCCTCTCAAAAAGTGTTTTCTCATCGATCTTTTTTTCCATGTAGGGCTTGATTCCTTCCTCGTAAGCCTTCATAAACACGGGAGCCATGATAAAGAAGGTCAAGAAGAGGGCTAAGGAGATTAAAACCTGGTTGGGTGGAGTTGCTTGTAGCCCAAGGGCGTGCCTCAAGATGGAAAAGACCACGATAAGCCTGGTAAAGGATGTGAGCATAAGAAGAAGGGCAGGTGCTATAGAAAGGACTGTCAAAAGAAAGAGTATCTGTAGAAAAACTGACACCTGCTGAGGGTTTGAAGCCTGCTCTACTCCAATCTTAAGCGTTGGGATGGCTATGGCTACTAATTGAACCATCCTGCAACTCCGTCAAAAGAGTTAGTCCCTTGTCGGTCAATCCAAGTAAGTAGCGTTTACCTTCTACTTCTATTAGCAAAAGTTGTGCCTTAAAGCTGATAGGCTTTACTTCAAGCACCTTTATACGATGACTGAGCATACCTCTAAACTGATGTTTCCTATAAAAGTGAGCAATAACCGGCAATAGGCTGAGAACAAGTAGGATAATTCCCAATCCCTGCAGATATTGTATCCACTCCATCTTAGCTCCCCAACCTTTTGACCCTATCTTGAGCGCTGATGATCTCCGTAACCCTTACCCCAAACCTATCGTTCACAACGACAACCTCACCCTTAGCCATAAGCTTGCCGTTGACATAGATGTCAACGGGCTCACCGGCGATCCTGTCAAGCTCGATTATAGAGCCCTGAGTGAGTTTAAGCAGGTCTTTAATCTGCATCTTCGTCCTGCCGATTTCAACGGAAACTTCTAAGGGGAGGTCGAGGATAAAGTCTAACTCTTGAGGGGGTTCTGCCCCTCTTGCAGGACTTAGTTCTTTAAAGGTCATCGGTTGGGAGGCTTGGGAAGGCTTAGTTTCAATCACTTCTCCCTTAGCCTCTGATAGACCAGTTGTTTCATCCCCTTCCCTTTGAGCTTGAGAAGCTTCCTTCAAAGCCTCTTCCCACATTTTCATCAAATCTTCAGGGCTTATCTCTTCTTTTGTTTCCTGTTTGATTTCTTCTTCAGCCATCACATCTCCTCCTCTTTCTCTGGGATTACGAAGTTTTCTATCTGTAAGGCTAAATGATCACGATATATGCCCATTTTGGCTAAGTATTTTGGCACACCCTCAACCAGCACCTCAACGGGTTCTTCAGCCTTTTTGTCCAAAACAATGACATCCCCTGGCTCAAGGTTTAACAAATCCCGAACTGTAATCTGTGAATGCCCAAGTATTCCCTTTACCTCTACATCACTGTTAAAAACCACTCGCTCGATGGCTCTTCGCCATTTAGGGTCGATAACCTCTTCAAGCTGATAAGGGGAGTAAAGCTTGTCCTTGATGGGTTGGAGGGTAGTTAAAGAATAACAAAAGAGGATTTTCCCGCTCAGGGCTTCAAGCTCAACATTAAAGCCCGAGACCACGACTGTCTCTTCAGGTTGCATTACTCTTGCAAACTGAGGGTTAACCTCGCTTCGGACATACTTAATCTTGATGGGATAGATGTTCCTCCAAGCCTTCTCACATTCAACGAAGATCACATCTACTACTCGTTTAATAAGTCGCTGTTCGATAGGGGTAAACTCCCGACCTTCAACCTTAATAGTCTTCTTTTCTCCGCCACCAAGGAACCTTTCAACAAAAACAAAAACAAGAGGAGCATCTATGATGAGTAGACCATGTCCCTTCAAGGGCTCTGGTTTGAAGATATGAATTGAGGTAGGGACTGGTATCTTATTAAGGAAATCTTTAAACCTTTCTAATTGAGTTGGCAAAGCGGTTAGCTCAACCATCTCCCTAAGCAGGGTGGAAAAACTCATACGAAGGGACCTGATAAGGTAATCATTAATAACATCAAACCCAGGGAGCTTAAGCCTTGTGGAGATGGTGTAATCTTTAAAGTTAAAGGGTTTAACGTTTTCTTCTGATGGCTTCTCCGGAGTAGTATCAACCTTACCTTCTGCTAATCCGGCTAAAAGAGCATCGATTTCTTCCTGGGTTAAAACTTTATCCATGTAGCCTCACTCCACTATGTATTGAGTTATGTAAACATTATTAACTACGTCTTCGCCAAAAATTTCCTTACATTTATCTAAAATTTCCCTTTTGATCTTTTCTTTTGCCTCAGGAACGATTACCTCTTCAACGGTTTTACCGCTTAATATAGCTATGATGGCATCTTTAAGCTTCGCCTCCTGCTTTTTGACCTCTTCTTCTGCCTTTTTATCGCTAACCTCAAGGCTAAGCCTCACCTGAAGGTATCTTTTGCCTGAGGGGTCAAAAAGGTTAACGATGATAGGGTCTAAATCAACAATAACTACTTGTTCAGCCTTCTTAGCTTTCTTTTTGCCTTTTTCTTCTTCACCTTTTTTAAATGATAAAATAAGAAAAGCCCCAGCTCCGATACTAATAACTAAAAAGGCTATCAAAATGATTAGGATCAACTTTTTACCCTTCTTTGGAGCCTGCCCTTCCGCTTTTACCTCTTCAGCCATCCCTTCTTACCTCCTAAGATTTCTTAAAGTTATTTTCAAATTTTATGCCAATTTTCAATTTAGAACAGAATGGATGACCGCATTCTCCGCAACATCTTTTTAGTTTTAGACCCTTTGTCTACCAGGGAGCATAGGAAAGTTACCCCAAGAGCACCTCTTTGCTTCACCTCAAACCCTTAGATTGTCATCATGAAAGAAGTTAAAGAGTCCTTCTCTTTCCTTACTATATACATTTGATAACTCTCAACGTTTGCCAAGTCATGGCAGAGGAGATCATCTCAAAACTTCTTTTATTGTCCCCTGTGCAGAGAGTGCCCTTCATCTTAGTGAGGAAAGGTGCGACCATTGGCTTATCGCTAATCTGATATTAGGCCTATGGCATATAGCACGCTATGATGCTATACCACCTAATATTTTCCCTGACGTTTCAACGTAAATTTTTTGACAGATTAACCGTCAAGAGCTAACCTTCTTCTTCGGCAGGGGAAGATATTCGACGGTTGGAACTGACTTAACGGGCTGAGGGAAAAGCTTCATCAGTTGGTAGATTTCTGGTGGCATGTTGTTGCTGACAGGTAGCCCAAGGTTTTTTGCCTCTTCATAGGTTATAGGATGGTCATGGGTAAAGTATCCTTGAGATAAAAGCTCAGAAAGCTCTTCTATTTTGTCCTCAGGATACCTTCCTTCTAAGATAATTTTTAGATGTTTTTTCATCTGCTTTAAAGCCATTTCTGCTACATCAGCAAGGATTAGCGTTTGGTCTTCGATCTTTTCGATGGGTTTTCGATGGGTTAGGCGCAGGATTGAAGCAGCTGGCATGCCGTTTAATTGAGGGTCAACAGGTCCAAGCACAGCATGCTCCCCCATTACAATCTCATCACAGGCAAGGGCGATGAGGGTTCCACCGCTCATGGCATAGTAGGGAACAAAGGCAGTAGTTTTGGCTGGATGTTTTTTTATAGCCATTGCTATCTGAAGGGCAGCAAGCACCAAGCCACCTGGAGTATGAAGGATGATATCAATCGGAACCTCCTTATCTGTCATGTTGATTGCGCTTATTACCGCCTCAGAATCGTTAATATCAATGTAGCGCATTATTGGAAGACCAAAAAAGCTCACTGTCTCCTGTCGATGGACAAGAAGAATAACCCTTGAGCCCCGAGTGGCTTCAATCTTTTCTATCATCTTTTGTCTGGCGATCTCTAAAAACTTTTGCCGCATGATAGGCTGCATGGCAAG
The DNA here is from genome assembly GCA_964549125.1 of uncultured Caldimicrobium sp. Taxonomy (GTDB): domain Bacteria; phylum Desulfobacterota; class Thermodesulfobacteria; order Thermodesulfobacteriales; family Thermodesulfobacteriaceae; genus WYEG01. Next base: position 2,756 of record CAZJUD010000047.1, on the reverse strand, counting down.
TAAAAGCAAGAAGAGCCATAAGAACTCAAATCCCATTCTTACCTCCCCTTATCTAAATCAAAAAAGGAACCAAACATAAAGTATTCATCCGGATGGTATCTACACCTCCTACGACAAAAGATTTTAAATGCGAGCAAGCCAAAGGCAAAACCACCAAGATGGGCAAACCAGGCAACCCCGCTGAAGCTATCAGGCAAAACTAAGGAAAAGAGCCCGTTGTAAAACTGCATCAAAAACCAAAGCCCAAGATACAAAAAGGCTGGCACCTCAAAAAAGATGGGCACAAATATTATAGGAACAAGAACAAGGATCCTTGCCAAAGGAAACATCAAAAAGTATGCGCCAAGGACCCCTGAGATAGCTCCGCTTGCACCCACTACAGGAACAACTGACCCTGCATAGACGAGAGAATGCATAAAAACCGCTGCCAACCCACAGGTAAAATAAAAAATCAAATACCTTAGCGGTCCCATCCTATCCTCTACATTGTCGCCAAAGATCCAAAGGGTCCAAAGGTTTCCAATAAGATGAAGCCAACCGCCATGGATGAACATATGGGTAAAAAGGGTAGCATATTTATGCCAGGATGTTTCTCCTATAAGGACAGAAAAATAATCGTCGAAAAACCGTGCCGGCACAAAGCCCCAGGTATGGAAAAAGGCTTCTCTTGCCTTCTCCGGTAAGCTAAGCTCATACAAAAAAACCAGAATGTTTACAATAATTAGAAGCCAGGTGATAACAGGGGGGGTTCTCCTTGGGTTTATATCCTGAAGAGGTATCATCCAAGCTCTCCGATTAAGATCCCCCTAACCCTCTTTCTTGTCTCCTCGCTTCGTGAAATTAGGGCTGCAAGGGACTCTTCTTCCTTTGGAATAAGACCAAACTCTTTCCTATCTTCCTTTACCCTAAGTTTATACAGCGCATCCTTCCCCTCATTCAAGAAGGCAAGAGCAACCGTACCTACCACCTCTCCGTCATATCCTAAGGCGTAGAATTCTGCCGAACGAAGGGCATACCTGTTGCCGTTAAAAGAAAGAGAAACTCCCTTAGCCTCCCTAAGAAGGCTTAAAGCTTCTATATCAGTAATGGAGTCTCCACAATAAAAACCCTCGGAAAGGGGAATGTTTAGGCCCTTTGAAATTTCCTCGCAGGCTCTTGCCTTTTCTCTTCCTCCGATGGGGTTAACCTCTCTCAAAAAAACCCCGGAATCTAAATTCCAGACCCTTTCAAAAAAGAGATACTCCATCTCATCAAGGACCGCCCTTAGGCTTTGGGGTAAGTCTTCAGGGGTTTTGGCAGAAGGTGGAAGCTCTATGTCAGCATAGCTTAATATCCTTTCATAGATTTCTGTCAAAATTTTGGCTTCAGCTTGAGAAATTTTTACCCTATCAAGGTCAACTTCAGTGCAAAAAACATTTTCCATAGGAAAGCCAATCCTTTTGCACAGGGCAACAAGATAGGGTCTATAGCTTGTGCTTATGATGTAAACTTGGGCTATTTTAAGCAAGCTTTTTAGTATCTCATCCATTTTGGGGAGCAAGATGAGCGTTCTTTCCGAAAATTCTTCTAAACTCTTGTTTGTTGCCCCAAAGAGTTTAAGAAAAGGGAGGATTAATTTTAGAGTGTCTCCAGCCTTATAGTTTTCTCTTTTTTTAATATCAGCAAGATAGTCATCAAACCGAGATACCTGTTTGAAAAACCTTCCGCCATTGGGGATGATGGCTGAGGCAAATTCAAAGGCGTTATCGTTGAGGGTGATTGGTCCCTCGCAATCAAAGGCTAAAAAGGGCATACTTTTATTATAAATTAGGGAATACGGGTTAGCAACCTGCAGAAGAAGGCTTTACCAAAATTTTTGTAATCGCTTCGACTAAGTTAGCCACCCATCAAAATGTATGTTAAAATATTTATCACATTTTATATGCGGGGTGAATGGCTCAATGAGAGGCAGAGAGATTAGAGATAAATTTCTAAGCTACTTTCAAAAGCTAAACCACGTACTTGTTCCGAGCTCTCCTCTTATACCAAAGGATGACCCGACGCTCCTTTTTACCAATGCTGGAATGGTTCAATTCAAAAGGGTCTTTCTTGGTGAAGAGAAACGACCTTACGCACGTGCGGTAAGCTGTCAAAAATGCGTGCGAGCAGGGGGGAAGCATAACGACCTTGAAAATGTAGGCTACACCGCAAGGCACCACACCTTTTTTGAAATGCTTGGAAACTTCTCCTTTGGCGACTACTTCAAGGAAGAAGCTATACTCTACGCCTGGGAATTCCTAACAAAAGAATTAGGACTACCAAAGGAAAGGCTTTATGCATCTGTCTTTTACGAGGATGAAGAGGCAGTAGCTCTTTGGAAAAAAATTGCCGGCTTTTCTGAGGAGCGGATAATTAGGCTTGGAGAGAAGGACAATTTTTGGATGATGGGAGACACTGGTCCCTGCGGTCCCTGTTCAGAGATAATCTATGACCAAGGTCCGGAGTTTTCCTGTGGGAAGCCAGACTGCAAGCCCGGTTGCGATTGCGACCGCTTCTTAGAGGTCTGGAACCTTGTCTTTATGCAGTATGAAAGGACAAAAGAGGGGAAGCTTATTCCGCTTCCAAAGCCTTGCATAGATACTGGAATGGGGCTTGAAAGGATAACTGCTGTCGCCCAGGGTGTTTCCACAAACTTTGACACCGACCTTTTTGCCGGACTTATGCAAAAGATTTCTGAGCTCTCTGGGCGAGGATACAAAGAAAGCAAAGATACTGAG
>CAZJUD010000046.1:0-10144 GCA_964549125.1 uncultured Caldimicrobium sp. | reverse complement strand
GAAGGATCTCTGAGGCCCTTTGCAGGCCCTTCGGGCTATCGCCCTCAGGGCTACGGCTCAGGACATGAAAGATAGGCCTCAGGGTGAACCCCTTGAATTTATATCGGAGACGAAGAAGGATACCAAAAGCGGAGATGTTTGTTCAGATGGTTCCTTCTCTTCATAAAGGGAAGGTTCGGTTTGAGGAAACAATAGATGATAGGAAAGGGTTGGGGAAGATAACGCCATGACATTTCAAATTAGGAATAAAAGATGACATTGACATTAGTAATGACAGCTAAAAATTGGAGTTATGCTTTACTACTTACTAAAGTTTTGTTATTATTATTCTTAAGTATGCTTGCAGGAGGGCTTTAATGGATGTCTACAATCTTTTCCTCTGCGGAACGGGTGGGCAGGGTATTGTCCTTGCGGGAAGGATAATCGCTAACGTTGCCTTTAAGAGTGGGTTTGATGTGCGGGAAAGCGAGATCCACGGCATGTCCCAAAGGGGTGGGACTGTAACCGGGCATGTCCGCTTTGGGAAGGTTGTTTATTCCCCAAATATTCCTCTCGGTCAGGCTGATTCCATGCTGGCTTTGGAGGAGCTTGAAGCTTTAAGGTATTGCCATTACTTAAAGAAAAATGCTTTGATTATCCTTAACGCAAGAAGGATACTTCCAGCAGCTTTGCCTGAAGAGCAGTATCCGAAGGATGTCGAAGAAAGGCTAAAAAACAAAGGCTACAGAGTGTTTAAGGTTCAGGCAAGCGAAGTGGCAAAGGAGCTTGGAAGCTCCAAAGTCGAAAACACCGTTCTTCTTGGCGTGTTATCCCAGGTTCTACCGTTTAAACCCGAGATTTGGGAGGAGGTAATCTCTACCTCTGTTCCCCCTAAGACTGTAGACCTAAATCTCAAAGCCTTTAGGGAGGGAAGAAAAATTGGAGAAACGTTATTTCAACCCTAAGATAGAGACGGCAGATAGAGACTACTTAGACAAGCTTAAGCTAAGTAGGTTAAAAGAAACTTTAAAAAGGGTGTATGAGAACGTCCCTCACTACCGAAAAAAGTTTGACGAAGCCGGGGTTAATCCAGACAAGCTAAAAAACATTGACGACATTCGCCATTTCCCCTTTACTACCAAAGAGGACCTTTTTGTTGACTATCCTTTTGGGCTTTTGAGCGTTCCTTTAGAGAAGGTTGTGAGGGTTCACACCTCAAGCGGAACAACGGGGAAGCCAAAGGCTATATTTTTTAGCAATAAAGACATATGGGATCAAGCCGAGCTTATTGCTCGCTCCTTGGTAATGAGCGGGGCAGGTCCGGGTGATATTTTGCAGAATTCCATGACCTACGGACTATTTACCGGAGCCTTGGTGATGCACTATGGGGCTGAGCTTGCTGGTCTTTTGGTTATTCCTGCAGGACCAGGAAACACCGAAAGACAGATTGAGCTTATGCGGACCTTTGGCACAACCTGTATTCACATGACGCCAAGCTACGCCCTTTATGTTTCTCAAGTTTTGCTCGAAAAGGGGATTGACCCAAGGAAAGACCTGAAGCTCAAGAGGGCTTATCTTGGGGCTGAGCCTTATACTGAAGAGACAAGAAAGAAGATTGAAGCCCTGCTTGGAGTTAGCGTGTTTAACTGCTATGGGCTTTCTGAGATGGGTGGACCTGGAGTTGGTTTTGAGTGTCCAGTTAAAAAGGGCTTACACATCTGGGAAGATGCCTTTTTAGTTGAAATAGTTAATCCTGAAACAGGGGAACCAGTTAAGCCTGGAGAAATAGGGGAGCTTGTCCTTACCACGCTTAGAAGGGAAGCCATGCCTCTTATCCGTTATCGAACAAGGGATTTAACTCGGCTAATTCCAGAGCCCTGCCCTTGCGGAAGGACCCATCTTAGGGTTGATAGGATGCTTGGACGTGCTGACGACATGTTTATCATCCGTGGAGTAAACATCTTTCCACAGCAGATTGAGGCTGTGCTCATGCGTTTCCCAGAGGTTGCCCAGAACTATCAGATCGTGCTTGAGGGATACGATGAGCTAATAGTTAAGGTTGAGCTTAACAGGGACATGTTTGACGGAAGGATTGAAAGGCTTTTAGCCTTAAAGCAGGAGCTTGAAGATAAGATTCGGGCTGAGATCCAAGTTCGTCCAAAGGTTGAGCTTCTTGAACCTGGGAGCCTACCCGTTAGCGAAGGCAAGGCTAAAAGGGTAATAGATAAAAGAACCCTTTAACTGGGAGGGGGAATCCATGGATTATGTAGAGATCTTAAGCCTTTTTGCGGAAAATAAGCCAGGAAGGCTTGAAAGGATACTGCAGGTCCTTGCTGAAGAGGGGATCAACATCCTTGGTTTTTCCATCGTATCAGTTAAAGATTTCGGAGTGATAAAGCTTCTTGTGGATAATCCAGACAGGGCTTTTGAGAAGTTTAGGGAGAAGGGCTTTACTGTAGCTAAGATTAAGGCTCTTGGCGTTGAGCTTGAGGATAGACCAGGCGGGCTCTATGAGGTGGTAAAGAAGATTTCAGGAAAGGGAATAAACATCGAGAGCGCCCTTGTTTATGTCGCTGAAACTCGTAAAAAAGCCTACTTTGTGTTTGAAGTAGAAGACATTGATACTGCTTGGGAAGCCTTACAAAAGGAGGACTTAAAATTTCTGAAGCAAGAAATGATCTTAAGGGGGTAGCTATGTATTGGAATAAAGAAGTTGAAACCATGCCAAGAGAGGAGCTACAAAAGCTTCAACTTCAAAGACTTAAAGAGATTGTTAAATATGCCTATGAGAGGGTGCCATTTTACCGCAAACGCTTCGAAGCTGCTGGAATCAAACCCGAAGATATAAGGTCCCTTGAGGATTTAAAGTATATCCCCTTTACGAGTAAAGCAGAACTACGTGAGGTCTATCCCTTTGGGCTTTTTGCCGTCCCTCTTTCGGAAATTGTTGAAATCCATTCTTCAAGTGGGACAACAGGAAAGCCAGTTGTAGCAGGCTACACAAGGAGGGACCTTGAGGTTTGGGGAGAGGTAATGGCAAGGTCTCTTACGATGATAGGAGTTACCTCTCAGGATGTTATTCAGGTTGCTTATGGATATGGTCTCTTTACAGGCGGGCTTGGCTTTCATTATGGGGCTTTAAAAATTGGGGCAACGATAATTCCAGCCTCTGCTGGCAATACCAGAAGACAGATCACCCTCATGCAAGATTTTGGGACAACTGTTCTTGCCTGCACCCCATCCTATGCCCTTTACCTTGCAGAATATGCCAAAGATGAAATGGGGATTGACCCATCTACGCTTAAACTTCGAGTTGGCTCTTTTGGGGCTGAGATGTGGACAGAGGAGATGAGAAGGGAGATAGAGAAACGATTCGGCATCAAGGCTTACAATGTTTACGGGCTAACTGAGATCATAGGACCAGGTGTAGCTCATGAATGTGAAGACCAAAGTGGGCTACATATCTGGGAAGACCATTTTCTCCCCGAGATAATCGACCCAGAGACAGGAGAATGGGTAGAGGAGGGAAAAGAAGGGGAGCTTGTGCTAACGACGCTAACTAAGGAAGGCGTACCCATGATCCGTTTCCGCACAAGGGACATAACTTCCTTTGTCGTAGGGGAGTGCCCCTGCGGAAGGACTGGAAGACGCATTGAAAGGATCAAGGGAAGGACGGATGATATGATCAAGGTTCGTGGTGTCATGCTCTTTCCCTATCAAATAGAACAGTGCATTCTTGAGGTGCAAGGTGTTGAGCCCCATTACCAGATAATCCTAACCAGGCCTCACCATCTTGATGAGATAGAGGTTCAGGTGGAAATGTCTAAGGAGACCTTCTCCGACGAGGTCCGAGCCATTGAGGACTTGAGAAGGCGACTTGAGAAGAAGATCGAGGAAACAGTCGGGATTAGGGTTAAAGTAACGCTTGTTGAGCCAAAGAGCTTGCCAAGAAGCGAGGGTAAGGCAAAGAGGGTAATCGATAAAAGAAATCTAAGTTAAGGGAGGGCTGATGATGAAGGTAAAACAGATATCTATTTTCTTAGAGAATAAAAAAGGCAGGCTTTATGAAGCCTTAAAGGTTCTTTCGGAAGCTGGCATAAACATCAGGGCTTTAGCCATCGCCGACACTTCAGACTTTGGCATTCTTCGTCTTATTGTTAACGACCCGGAAAAAGCTAAATCAGCCCTTGAGAATGCGGGCTTTACTGTTAAGATAACACCAGTTTTGGCGGTTGAGGTGGATGACCGTCCGGGAGGTTTAGCAGAGGTCTTAAAATATCTTTATGATGCCGACATCAACGTAGAATACACCTACGCCTTTGTAGAAAAATCTGGGGAAAAAGCCGTAGTTGTTTTGAGGACAAACAACTTGGACAAAACCATATCTGTCCTAAAGGAAAAGGGGGTTACCCTCCTTTCGGAGGGCGAAGTAGCAAACCTTTAAGCTTTAGTTTCTTTTCTCGGAAGTTTCCCAGCGATAAGCACGCAGGGTCTCTTTGATATAACCACATGGACGCCGGGAGTTTCAAGCCCCTTTTTTAAAGCTGAAACCATCTCTTCCCTTTTAAAGGGATCGATTTCTACAACGGAATCCACTCCGCAGGCTTTGCATAGCTCAACAAGATTTATGGCTTTGGTTTCTTCACCCCTTGGTCCGATGCCGATTATAGGGGTGGGCTGATGTCCGGTCATGGCTACGGCTGAATTGTCGAGAATGCATACCAGGATGTTTGCCCTGTTGTAGACCGCATCAAGTAGTCCCGTTATTCCTGAATGAAGAAAAGTGGAATCTCCGATTACGGCAGCAACCCTTTGAACTCCTTGCTTTGCAAGACCGATGGCTTTACCGATGCTTGCTCCCATACAAAGACAGGTGTCCATTGCGTTGAGCGGTGGAAGGGCGCCAAGGGTATAACAGCCTATGTCTCCGGTAATGTAATTTGGTTTGGCCTCAACTAAGGCTTTGAAGAACTCTCTATGGGGGCACCCTGGACATAAGGTTGGTGGCCTTGGAGGGACCTTTTCTGGTTGAACTTCGGCTCCTTTTCCCAAAAGTCGTAAAACAACATCAGGGCTAAGCTCCCCTTCAGCCGGTACATCACCAGAAAGCTTCCCCCTAACTTTTGGGTGAAGGCATCTTGTTATTTTTTCAACGAGAGGATAACCATCCTCAAGGACGATTACCTCTTCAAGGTCTTTAACAAACTCAGCGATCAAGGATCTGCTTACAGGATAGCCGGTTATCTTGAGGATTGGCATGTCTTGTGCGAACTCCATGGCATAGTTGAAGGTTATTCCGCAGGCGATGATACCAACTTTGCCCTCAGCGGGGTAGACTTCATTAAAGTTTCTTTCAGCGATCCATTCTTCAATAAGAGGTTGCTTTGCGTTTAGCTCCTTATGAAGCCTTAGCACATTCTTGGGAAGGGGTAAAAGGTTGTCTGGGTCTTTCACAAGGCTTACATCCTTTTGCGGTAGTGGCTCTTCTAAAGTGACGGGCAAATAGCAGTGAAGAAGCCTTGTCTGAGTGCGAAGGATTACCGGTATGTGAAAGGCATCGGATAGCTCAAAGGCAAGCTTAGTGTAGTTCTTAGCAGTTTCTCCATCATAAGGCTCAAGGCAGGGTATCTTAGCAAAGTAGGCATAGAAGCGGGAGTCTTGTTCGTTTTGAGAAGAGTAGGCTCCTGGGTCATCTCCCATAGCGATTACCAACCCCCCACGCACCCCAAGGTAGCTCATGGTCATAAGAGGGTCGGCTGCGACGTTCAATCCTACATGCTTCATCGAACAGAGGACCCTTCTTCCGGTAAGCGAAACCCCGTAGGCAACCTCAAGCGCCACCTTCTCGTTGATACTCCATTCACAGGCTACATTCGTATTTCTGATTATGGATTCAAGGATATGGGTTGCAGGTGTTCCGGGATATGAAGTGGCATAGGAGATACCAGCCTCATACGCCCCTCTTGCAATGGCATCAGCACCAAGCATTAGCCTTCTTTCCACTTCGGACCTCCTTTAAATTCAACCTAAGGTTTAAAAAACTATCTTACCTAATCATTTGAAAATAAGCAACAATTTTGAGAAGGTGTTCGAAAAGTCCTTTGGGTTAGATGTTGAATCTTGAAATAGTCCCCCTTGACTACGCCTTGGACGGTTTAGGAAAAAATCTCTTAAAAGGTCTTGACTAATCTTTAAGTTTTAGTAATCATATAAAGTATGGAAAAGAAAAGGGTTAGAGTTTTGATCTCGGGGATAGTTCAAGGTGTAGCCTACAGGGCTCACACCAAAGATATGGCTAAGCGTCTTGGCGTTAGAGGTTGGGTAAGAAACCTCCCAGATGGTAGGGTTGAAGCCCTATTTGAAGGGGATAAGGATAAGGTTGAGCAGATGATTGAATGGTGCAAAAAAGGTCCCCCTTTAGCAAGGGTAGAAAAAGTTGAAGCAGAAGAAGAACCATACAGAGGCGAATTTTCGGACTTTTCCATCAGGTATTAAAAAAAATGATTGACGCCGACCGCCTCATCTTAGAGTTTAAGACCCTCCTCAGTATAGACAACCCTTCAGGAAAAGAAGCAAGCCTCGCCTACTATCTTTCAGATATATTTTCTGCCTTAGGCTACCGTTGTTTTTTTGACAGCTCTGGAGAACATACTGGCTCCGATGTAGGAAACCTCATCGTTCACATTCCGGGAACTATTCCTGCAAAGCCCATCTTCTTTTGTGCCCACCTTGATAGTGTTCCACCGTGCGAAGGTGTGGAGTATATCGACGAGGACGGCATCATAAGAAGCACTGGGAAGACTGTGCTTACCGCAGACGATAAGGCTGGCATTGCTGTCCTTGTTGAGCTTGCCAAAGTCCTTGCAGAAAACAAATTTCCTCACCCACCCATAGAATTAATCTTTACAACCTCGGAGGAGGTAGGTCTTCTTGGAGCAAAATACTTGGATTATAACTTGATGACTGCTGATGAGGGTTTTGTCCTTGATTCTGAACACCCGGAAGAGGTAATAAATCAAGCTCCCACATCCTATCAATACAAGCTTGCAGTTTACGGAAAATCAGCCCATGCAGGAATTGAGCCAGAAAAGGGGGTCAATGCCATCAGAGTTCTTGCCCTAATCCTTAGTCAGTTGCCAACGGGTCGAATAGACGAAGAAACCACCGCCAACATTGGAAAGATTCAGGGTGGGACAGCGGTTAACATCGTGCCAGAAATTGCGGAGGCTCAAGGGGAATTCCGTAGCCATAGCGAAGAAAAGATAGAAAACTTAAAAGCAGAGATTGAAAGGACCGTCCAGGAAATCATCGGTAATCTTTCAAAGTCAGAAGATGGCTTCCCCAAATATAGTCTTAAGTTTGAAAAGGTCTTCCAAGGATTTCGTATTCCTGAGAATGACCCTCTATGTGAGCTTGTAAAGAACGCAGGGGAAAGAGTCGGTCTTTCTATTACCTTTAAAAAGAAGGAAGGTGGCTCTGACGCCAACGTCTTCAACGCAAACGGTAAACGCTGCCTCATTCTTGGTGTAGGCATGCAAAAGGTGCACACTAAGGAGGAGTTTATACGGAAAAAGGACCTCATCAACTCGGCAAGGCTTGTTCTGGAGATAGTGAAGCTAAAAGGTGAGCTTAGCTCTTAAGGTCCTTTCCTTCTTTTTTCCTGAGCTTTGTCATTCCTGCGGAAAACCTTTAAGACCTGAAGAAAGCCTTTTCTGTGCCGAATGCCGAAGGAGCCTAAAAAGAGTAAGAATGTATTGTCGAAGATGTGGAGAGACCTTTTCTGAGGAGCTACCCTCAAGTCTTGAAGAAAAGGAGCTTTTTGGTTGCAGAACATGCGAAGGCGAGAAGGTCTATTTAGACCGGGTGGTTTTAGGTTTTAGGTATGCAGAGCCCATCTCTCAGTTTATTGAGAAGGCAAAGTTTGAAGGCGACTTTGTTCTTGCTTACAAGCTTGGAAGGCTCCTTAGGCTTGCCATACCAAGCTTGCCTTTTGAGTTTGATTTAGCCTGTGCTGTGCCTTTATCGGTTGAAAGACTAAGAGAAAGGGGCTACAATCAGGCTGAGCTTATGCTCTGGGGATACCTCGGCAAACGTCCAAAGCTTAACCCATTAAAAAGGATTAAACATACCCGCCCTCAGACTGAGCTTAGCCGTAAAGAACGCTTAGAAAATGTAAAGTCTGCCTTTGAAGTTGAAGGAGATGTCTCAGGGCTAAGGATTTTGCTCTTTGATGATGTTATGACAACTGGAGCAACCCTAAGAGAATGCGCAAAGGCTTTGAAAAAAGCCGGAGCAAAAGAGGTCCTTGCCTTAGCCTTAGCAAGAGCCTGATGAGAAAACACTGAGCGATGAAGATAGCCCTCTGCCAAACTCAGATTTACGAGACCTTAGAGAAAAATTTAGAGGAAATTTTCTCGGCTTTGAAGTGCGTTTCTGCAGACCTCTACATCTTTCCTGAGCTTGCCTTAACGGGCTACGGTGAAAAATTATTTAGGGTGGTTGAGTCTGAAGAGTATCGTGCTGCCCTTCAGGTCTTAAAAGAATACGCTAAGGATAAGACCTTTCTGCTTGGTGCCCCCTATCTTCGAGAAGGGAAGCTTTTCAATTCTGCCCTTCTTTTTAGCGACGGGAATTTTATTGTCGTTGCGGAAAAGTCTGCGACCTTTCCAAATCTTGACGATTTTGCCGGCTTTAGTCCTGGGATGAGCAGGGAGGCTTTTTCCATAGGTTTTGCTAATTTTTATGTGTTTATCTGCTTTGAGCTTCGTTTCACGGAGTTGATAAGGAATTTTGCCTTGCAAGGGGTGGATGCTCTAATCTTTATTGCTCAGTGGCCCAAAGCTCGTAAAGAACATTGGGAAACTCTTCTTTCTTCAAGAGCTATAGAGAACCAAACTTATGTCCTTGGAGTAAACGCCGTTGGAAACGCCTTAGGGATCCCACTTTGTGGTTCATCAATGGCTATCTCTTATGACGGAACGATCCTTGCTAAGCTTAAAGAGGAACGAGGGATTATCACCCTTGACCTTTCTCCTTTTGAACCTAAGCTTCCCTATCCAAGAAGGGTTGTCTTCCAAGAACCTATGAAAATTCTATGCCTGGACAAGCTTCTTCCGATTTTGGAGAAAAGAAGAAGGCATGGAGAAAAGGTTGTTTTTACTAACGGTTGCTTTGACATTTTGCATGCTGGACATGTGGACTATCTGCAGAAAGCAAGGGCTCTTGGAGACCTGCTTGTTGTTGGCTTAAACAGTGATGCCTCAATCAAGAAGATAAAGGGCGAATCCCGACCCATCAATCCTCAAGACCAAAGGGCTAAGGTTTTAGCAAGCCTTTCTTGCGTGGATTATGTGGTTATCTTTGATGAAGAAACCCCGGAGGAACTGATTAAGAGGATTAGACCTGATGTCTTGGTTAAAGGTGCCGATTGGGAAGAGGATAAGATCGTTGGAGCAAGCTTTGTTAAAAGCTATGGTGGAAAAGTTGTAAGAATTCCCTTTATCTATGATATTTCAACGACAAAGATTATCGAAAAGCTCAAAGGAGCTTAAGCTATTTCAGAAAGAAGCGACCCAACCATGGCACGGGCAATGGCTCTGTTTGAAACCTGATAGGTTCCGCTCTCAATCCTTGCCCGCAGTTCTGCTACCTTGTTTTCTCTAACCTCGGGCATGGATTTTGCTTTTGCCCTTGCCTCCTCAACAAGCCTCTTAGTAGTTAAAGAAACTTGATCTGAAATCCTTGGTGAAGCTTCTTGCCTCTGCACCTGCTCCCCTTGAGCTAAAGGGGAGGGATTTTCTTTCCTTCTAACCTCTTTTTGGTTTACTTCTGGGGGAGTAGCTGTTTTAATATCGTTGACCTTCATATACATCACCCCTGGGTTCGTCTTTATATTATTAATCGGCATAACTGACCTCGACTTTAATTTTCTGTTTTCTTAGATTATAGTAAGCACTTAAAAAAAATTTGTCAAGTATGAAAGAGGATGTTCGAAAATCTTGCAAACATACCTTGCCATCTAAAGGTCGCATCAAGGACCTCTGAGACCCTTCGGCCTTTCGGCCTCAGGGCGACCCCCTCTTTGTCGTCCTGAGGGGCGTAGCCCCGAAGGACCTCGCTTTTCCCCTGGGCGTCGTCCTGAGCGAAGCCGAAGGACCTCGCCTTT
>CAZJUD010000045.1:0-1610 GCA_964549125.1 uncultured Caldimicrobium sp. | reverse complement strand
AACCTTAAGGCTTTTAATTCCTCTTCTAAACGTATTAATCTTTCAAGTAAGGGAATGGCATATAGTTCCTTTTCTTTTTCTTGAAAATAAGTAGTTAGAACATCAGGAAGCAGAGAGAGGATTAATTGTTTTAGGTGTTCTGTAGAAACATGAGCCTGCATACAAATAAATTATAGTAAATTTTGAGGTTTGTCAAGGTCCTTTGGGAGGGCGACAAAAAGAGGTCGTCCTGAGGCGAAGCCGAAGGACCTCTTAAGGGGCGAAAGCCCCAAAGGACCTCAGAGACCCTTCCGCCTTGCGGCCTCAGGGTGACAGAAAGAAAAAAAAGGCCTTAGGGTGACATGTGGGGGGTCGCCCCATCCGAAGCCCTGAGGGCGATAGCCCGAAGGGGCAGCAAAGGGCCTCAAGGGGGATGCATTTCAAGGCTTATATCCATCACGATTTAAGGGGATGGCAAGGTTTACTTGCAAGAATTCTTTGACTAACCTCAGTAGATCTTAAGCCTTAAAGGAATAAAAGTTCTTGTCAATTTAGTTAACTATATTAAATTTTTTGGTTAACAAAAAACTAAAAGGGGGGAGGTCATGAGATTTGAGAGATTTAAAAGATTATCAAGGGGGTATATTTTTTTGAGCTTACTTTTGACATCCTCTCCTGTCTTAGCAGAAGATAGGGAGGTACTTCTTGAAAGGGTGCAAATCACGGGTAAGGCCTATCTATTCCCCTTTGAAAGAACCCCGCAAGAAGTTACTATCATCCCTAAGCCTTTTATTGAAAAAGGAGCAATCCTCCACTCTGCCATTGACATCAGAGAAAGAGGGGGTTTTGGGGTCCAAGAGGATTTGTCCATTCGGGGGACAAACTTTGAACAAAACCTAATCCTCATCGAGGGTCTTAGGGTCTCAGATTTGCAAACAGGGCATCATCTGATGAACCTTCCCATCCTTAACCAAAATTTAAGTGCTATCGAGGTCTTGACTGGTGGTGCAAGCCCAAGCTACGGACCATCAGGCTTTGGCGGAGCCCTAAACTATGTATTAGAAAAACCTAAAAAACCTCATGCCTTTGCCTCAGCAAACCTCGCCTCATACGACTACCAAGATTACACCCTCCATCTTTCATACCCCCTACCCCATCTACCCTTTTCCCTTAGCCTTCAGCAGAAAAAATCTGAAGGCTTTATCTGGAATAGGGATTTTAACATCCGAAGCTTAAACCTCTATACCAAGGATGATAAAAAACTTCTTTTCTACGGGTTTGTTGAGAAAGATTTTGGAGCAAGAAACTTCTATACGCCACGGTTTGATGGTGAATGGGAAGAGACGAGAACTCAGATATTCCTTGCTAAAAGACTTTTTAACATAGGAAGTTTTCTTTTTGAGCCAGGCATCATAGCGAGAGTAAACCATGACCACTATATCCTTGACAGGAAAAATCCCAGCTTCTATCAGAACAAACATAACTCAAAACTCCTAAGGATTAACCTTCCCTTTTCTTTAGAAGGAAAAAAAAGCATCTCCACCTTTGGTCTCGAAGGTAGTTATGAAACCTTAAGTTCAACAAGGCTTGGGGGGCTTCTCAGAAGAGCCATAGGTATTTATTCTGGAATA